>NZ_JACJRC010000028.1 GCF_014697025.1 Alkalinema sp. FACHB-956
ATCCCCCTAAATCCCCCTTAAAAAGGGGGGCTTTGAAAGAATTTGACTAAATCCCCCCCTTTTTAAGGGGGGCTAGGGGGGATCGGATCTGTAGCATTGATAAATCAATTTGGTATTAGCTTCAAATTAGCATTGATTTTCTTTTCGAATATACAATATTTATAATCAATTTAATATATAGAGTGTATCAACCAACTTACAATCACATCATCAATTATTTTTCACATCACTGAATAACCGTCGAAATATATGCGTCGTGATGCCATTTTTTATAAGTTGTTTCAGCAAGCTCCCAGCTTGATCTTCGAGCTATTGGAAGCTACACCAGCAAATACCGATGGTCTTCGACCGACTATGGGCGATCGCTATCGATTTGAGTCAGTGGCAGTTAAGGAAACGACCTTTACAATTGATGGAGTATTTTTACCACCGGAGGATGAAACAGCGGGTGTTATCTATTTTGCAGAAGTGCAGATGCAGAAGGATGAACGGCTCTACGAACGAATGTTTACAGAGTCCTTGGCCTACTTTTATCGAAATCGGGATCATTTCTCAGATTGGCAAGCAGTAGCAATTTATCCGTCTCGATCGATGGAGCAGTCCGAATCCTATCCCTATCGAGCCTTGTTGAAGAGTGATCAAGTCCATCGGATTTATTTGAATGAGTTGGGAGCGATTGAGGAGTTACCGTTGGGGGTAGCCGCAATGGTGCTGACGATCGAAGATAAAGCAACTGCACCAGACAAAGCGAGGCTGTTACTCCAGCGGGTAGATCAGGAGCTTACGAACTTGCCTGTAAAGCAAGGCATAATGGAGATGGTAAGCACGATTATTGCTTATATGTTTACAACGTTATCCAGACAGGAGATAGATGAGATGCTAGGAATTAAGATGGAAGACATCAGAGTATTTCGGGAAGCCAAGGAAGAAAAAGCCCAAGAGATTGCCCTCAACATGCTGAAGGATAATTTCCCCTTGGAGCAAGTCGCACGTCTTACTGGATTGACGATCGAGCAAGTCCAATCCCTACAATCTCAGATTAAACAAAATTAGGGCACGATTCCCTCGCAAGTGCAAGCCCCCGGTGATTCGACACAGCAAGATGGTCAGTGCTGCACACCACTCTCCTATCAATATCCGATTGCTATCGAATAAATGGAATCGCCAACGGATAGCGCGTTGGTTCCCCTCGCCAAGCCCGCACCATCCCAATCACACTAAACATCCCATTCCAAATTACCAAAACTCCAACCACTAAAGGAATCAACCAACTTACCCAATCCCGATCGACCGCCCCACCCCCCGCACGATCGTAGCTTGCCACCAGCACTAGCGCGAACACTAGATAGAGCAAACTTGACAACTGAAAATTAAACGCTGATTGACTACTTTTATGCAGCAATCCATGGGCCTTCCGACAACCTGAGCAAATCACCAGCGGCATTGACAAACAGAATCCCTGGGATAATACCACCAACACCACCAGCCACACCGTCACCGCAAAACTGGGGGAATATCCTCCATCCGTCGCCAATGACAAACTCGCCATAAACATAATCTGCGTTAATTGCCATTGCATCCCCATCCCCGCCAACCCGATCGCCAACGGCATCCACAGCAGCGTCACCCCATGGCACAACAGGGCACGGAAGCGAATCGATCGATCGGGCATTTCACGCAGCATTTCAACACCAAACTCCTCGCAACAATTCCCAGCCCCAATAATCTCCTCCCCAAAACCCGCGCCAGGAATCCAGACCCAGGCAGGTTTGAGAGAATAGGCCAAGCCGCTATAATGCCAAAGGATGCTCTCTGGCTGCGACATGCCTCGGATTCCTAATTTAACCTACGATCGCGGAACTTTGATTCTCCATCCCCCCCCTCGGGGCAAAGCCTGGGTAGAATTTGCCACCTGGGACGATCGCATTGAAAAATTTCGCATTCCGGCCATGCAGTACCGCGACCTCATCCTCGCCCTGCGCCGCGAAGGCACCGAAGTCAACGACCACGCCCGCGCCTACCAAGAACTCGACCTCCTGCCCAGCTTCCAGCGATCGCCCTATCCCCACCAAACCGAAGCCCTCGAAGCTTGGAAAGCCCAGGGCAAAGCCGGAGTTGTTGTTCTGCCCACCGCAGCCGGCAAAACCTATTTGGCGCAAATGGCCATGGAAGCCACCCAACGCAGTACGCTGATCATGGTACCGACGCTGGATTTGATGCACCAATGGTATGCCCATTTGCTAGCCGCCTTTCCCGACGTAGAAATTGGTCTATTGGGAGGGGGTTCCCGCGATCGCACCCCCATCCTCGTCTCTACCTACGACAGCGCCGCCATCCACGCAGAAACCTTGGGCAATCAGTACGCCCTGCTGATTTTTGATGAATGCCACCACTTACCGACGGATTTCAGCCGAGTTGTGGCCGAATATTCGATCGCGCCCTTTCGGTTGGGACTTTCTGCAACGCCGGAACGCAGCGACGGCAAACACGAAGATTTAAAAATTCTCGTGGGAGAAGAAGTCTATCGCAAAACCGCCGAGGAACTGTCCGGCACAACGCTGGCGAACTACGAACTGGTGCAAATCCGAGTCACCCTCTCCCAAAAAGAACGCGATCGCTACGATGAACTCATCCAAATCCGCAACGAATTTCTTCAGCAATCCAAAATTATTCTAGGCAGTTTGCAGGGTTGGCAGCGTTTTGTCCAAGCCAGTGCCCGATCGAAGGCCGGACGCCGCGCCATGCTCGCCCACCGGGAAGCGAGATCGATCGCCTTTGGCACTGAAGGAAAACTACGGGTCTTGGGGGATCTCCTAGCCAATCATTCCCCCGATCGCACCTTAATTTTCACCGACGACAATGCAACGGTGTATCGCATTTCCCAGGACTTTTTAATTCCCGCCATCACCCACCAAACCCCCGTCAAAGAACGCCATGATATTTTGCAGAAATTCAAAGCGGGGGACTACCGCACCTTAGTCGCATCGCGGGTGTTGAATGAAGGGGTAGACGTACCGGAAGCCAGTGTGGCGATCGTGCTGTCTGGAACCGGATCAACGCGGGAACATATTCAGCGCTTGGGCCGGATTTTGCGCAAGGGCAACGATCCCAGCAAAATGGCCACGCTGTACGAAGTGATTGCCGAAGATACCAGTGAAGAAGGGGTTTCCAAACGCCGCTATGGGAATCAGGAAACGGTGAAGAAACCCACCCAGTTAAAAGCCGTCCCCGACCAACCCCTACCGGGTAAATCCAAATATCCCAATGCCCGTCCCCGCGTGCCCAAAGCCGCTGAATCCTTGGGAGATTGGGAATAGGTAAGATGGATCAATCCTACAGAGCCGACGCAATTACAAATCAATGAGGTATTAAGCCTTACTCCTTTTCGGAAAAGCCAGATAAGTCCGGAGCAACTGTAAAGCAAACAGGAAGAGAAACGCAGGATTATTAATTAAATAACGCTTCCACAGGCGCTGCGGCTCTGCCCCTAGGCGATAGAGCCATTCCAAACTCAACGCCATCATCCAGCGGGGCGCTTGCGACACTTCTCCGCTATGGAAACGAAAGGCCGCCCCCACTCCAATCATCACCGCAGGTAGACGATCGACCTGACAAGCCATCCATCGTTCCTGCTTCGGACACCCCAGCCCCACAAACACGATCGCGGCTCCCGAAGCTTGAATGCGATCGCAATCGGCCTGTTCTTCCGCTGCGGTCAACGGGCGAAAAGGCGGTGCATAGGTTCCCGCGATCGGTAGCGTTGGAAATTGTGCCTGCAAGTTCGTGGTTAACTTCTGTAGAGTCGCTTCCGAACCACCGTAGAAGTAGATCGGAATCTGCTGTTGCGCCGCCCGATCGCACAAAGCCAACATCAAGTCGGGGCCATAGACACGGGTTTGGCAACGCTGCCCCAGCAACCTTAAGGCCAATACTAGCGGCATTCCATCCGGTGTCACTAAGGCTGCATGATTGACAATCCTTTGATAGGACTTTTGCCAATAGGCCGTCATCACCACATGGACATTCGCCGCAATCACATAGCACGATCGCCGATCGCGCGCCCAATCCAGGATGCGATCGCAGGCATCGGGATAACTGGTGCAATCAATGCGGCTACCTAGAATGGGATGGGAGGCTTTGTTCATGGACATTAGGATTGGGGCGATCGGGAAGCGTGAGTGGGTGCCACGGATGGAATTTCAATTTTACGAGCCGCATACTTACGCACCAAACGCCACCCAAAACGCAGGAGATGGAACAGGCCACCATGCTGCCAAACCACCTGAATCATTTCCTGGAGTCGGCGTTTATTGCCCGTTGTGGTCAGATTATCGCCGGTAATCCGATACCCCGCAAGGACGATCGGAACTCGCACAAAATCGTAGCGTTTGGAAATCCGAATCCAATAATCCCAGTCAAACACGTAGCGATACTGGGTGGCTAACAGTCCGGTGCTTTCCACCACTTCCCGCCGCAAAAAGGTGGCAGGTTGGGTAATAAAGTCGTGGGATAGTAACTGTTTCCGAGAATAGTTACGAATGTTGGTAACAGGTTTTAGCACGCGATCGTTCGCGTCAATGTAAACCGCTTCCCCATAGATTGCCATAACCTGGGGATGCTGCTGGAAGTATTCGGCCACCTGCGCTAAGACCTGATCTAAATAAACATCATCCGCATTGAGCCAAGCGTAAATTTCACCCCTTCCCTTTTGCCAGCCTTGGTTGATGGCATCGGCCTGTCCCCGATCGTGGTAGCGCTGGACTTGGACGTGAGGATGCTGGGCATAGCGATCGAGGATCTCCGCCGTTCCATCGTCGGAAAAGTTATCCAGCACCAGATACTCCACCTCGATCGCTGGATGTTGTTGAGCCAACACACTTTGAATCGTGCGTTCAAGATAAGCTCCTTTGTTGTAAGAAGGAGTCACGATCGTAAACTTCATGGCAAAACGCGCCTCGAAGGAACGGGGACTCCCTTATGCTACCCACGATCGTCCAAATCGCTCGATCCCGACGTGCAGATGCTGAGATTGCAACGCGCAAATACAACACTCAGATTGCAACGCGCAAATTACAAGCGCAAATTATAACGCCCAGATTGCATGTCCCCCTAGGATTGCGGTTTCGGCTGAGGTTTGGGTTTCGCAGGCGGACCAAAGTACGCTTTATAGACTTCATGGGCGATCGGAACTGCCGATTCCGCACCAAAGCCGCCATTTTCCACCACCACCGCTACGGCAATTTGGGGATCATTCAGCGGCCCATAGCCGACATACAACGCATTGTCCGCACCACCGGGAACTTCAGCAGTCCCCGTCTTCCCAGCAGTGGGCGGAATCGAGCCGTCACTGAGGCGACGGGCTGTTCCTTCTTTCACCACTGCGACTAAGCCTTCCCGAATTGTGTCGATCGTACTTTTCGTCAGCCCCGTTTCCTCCGGTTGCATCTCCGGCGTTCCCGTTTGGCCCATGAGTAAGTGGGGTTTAACCTGCTTGCCCCCATTGGCAATACTGCTGATCATCACCGCCATTTCCAACGGCGTCACCTGCACCAGCCCTTGCCCGATCGCCATGGTCACGGTATCACCGGCGTACCAGGGTTCCTTGTATAGCTTTTCCTTGGTTTCTGGCGTGGGAATGAGTCCCTGAGATCCACCGTCTAAATTAATTTGGGTTTCCCCAATGCCCATGCGATGGCCCCATTTGCTAATTTCCTGGGGGCCAACCGCTAGACCAATTTGGTAGAAGAAGGTGTTACTGCTAAAGGCCAGGGCATCCCGGAACCCGATCGCGCCATACCCACCACCACCATGCTCATGGAACAGAACGCCGCCAACACTGATGGCTCCCGAAGTCATCACCGTCGAATCTGGGGCAAACTTACCCGATTGTAAAGCTGCCGCCGTAGACACAATTTTGAACGTACTGGCAGGCGGATAGCCCTGTAAGGCACGATTTAAAAAGGGATTGTCCTGGGATTGCAGTTGATTCCATTCCCGATCGGTCATTTTGCGGGTGAACAGGTTGGGATCAAAGGTCGGGCCGCTGGCCATGGCCAACACTTCCCCGGTTTTCACGTTGAGCACCACCGCCGCCCCCCGACGATTTGCCAAGGTTTTTTCCGCCGCTTGTTGCAGTCGGATATCTAAAGTGAGTTGTAAGGGCTGTCCACCGATCGGTTTCTGGATGCCCAACATTTGCAATTCTTTACCTGTTGCATCAACTTCAATTAAGCGACTGCCCCAGCGACCCCGCAACTGTTCATCGGCAATTCGTTCCAGCCCCATCTGTCCCACAATCATTCCCATGGGTAGATCGGGATGCCGTTTCAGATCTTCAGCGGTGGCTTCTCCGATATATCCCAGGATGTGAGCCGCCAGGGATCCGTTGGGATATTGCCGATTGGATTCCGGTTGAATTTCCAATCCCCGAATGGGATCGCCTTCTGCTAACGCGATAAATGCCTGTGGTGTTAAGTCCCGTGTAATACGCACAGGAATCGCTGATTGAAATCCTGCTTTCTCTAATTGGTTTAAGATTTGTTGCGGGGGTAGCTTGAGAATCTTGCCCAGCCGTTCAACCGATGCTTTCCACCCCTCCGGGGACTGCTCCCGAGGATAGAGGTACACTGCCCGCGCCAGTTGGTTCGCCGCTAACGGTTTGCCATTGCGATCGAAGATATTGCCGCGATCGGAAACCAGGGGAATGGGCCGCACCCGGTTATGGTCTGCCAAGGCACGATTATATTGCCCCTGCACCAGTTGGATTTGGGCCAACCGAAATGCTGGAATACTAAACAAAACTGTGACCGCCAGAAAGAGAAAGCCCACTCTCTCTGTGCGGGGCAAACGGCTTTTGATTTGCAGTCGATAATTGGAGAAGCTCTGGTAGATTTTTTTCTGAGTCGATCGCAGCCCAATGCTCATCTTTCCCCCGATGATGCTCAAATCCTAGAAAACTGAACGGGATTGTGTCGCCAAGAAAGTTCACAGGCTAAACGTCGGCTAGACAGGGCTGTCTACCGATCGTTTTTTTCTGTAGGAAGCTGATCCTTAATGCACTGTTCACCCGACGAATTTGGACATCCGGACAGTTGGGAAAGGGAAGAGATAATCACTCTGGCGTCATGAAGTCTCTGCGGTTCCAGCGTGACTCAAAGGGTGATCCAAAAAATGGGATCTGGTTGTAGGACGGCTAGATTTTTGCTGACTGGGAACCCCAGGTTTTAATTTTACGTCGTTGCTTCTAAAACTTCCTGTACTACAAGCAACGAATTGCTCAATTGAGTTAAAAGAAGGGAACCATGGGAGAGATCCTGCTGCCGCGCCTGCCGTTCCAGTTCTGTCGCCGCCTGCCACATTGCCCGCAGCCCAACATTGCCACTTGCCCCTTTGATTTGGTGGGCCAGGTACTGCAAGGTATGGCAGTCCCGATCGGCTAGCGCAGATTCAGCCAACTGGATACGGGTTTTGGTTTCAACAAAAAAGATCTTCAGGAGTTCTAATTCAAATTCAGCATTACCATCAGACAGCTTATGCAACTGTTTCCAATCAATGTCCACAGTAGAGACTCGAGATGACAGGGAAGATTTCATAGAATGCAAAAACAAAGGCCAAAACAGATTGGAGAGACGGGATCAGCTCGCAGCCTGAACTAACGATGGCCAAGGCGTCCTCTTCAGTGTGCCCAGGCTATCGTCCAAAACACCAAAGGCCCAGGAGAAGAATGGGCAACCAACCGAATCCACCCAGATTGAGGAGATGGGTAACGCCTTGGAGCGATTGGAGACAGACTAGTTCAACCAACTTGCCAAACAGGAGGGCCAGGACAATTAAAACTATCAGGGGCATGGTGGGGACTCGGTGTAGATATCCTCCGGATGTTCGGAGTTATCGGTTGTTTAGAATCGATCGTAGAAGAATTGTCAGGAAGACGAGTGCCGATGCATAAGTGATTCTATTGTAGAAATAACCCAGTCTAGAAATCACTCAGTCTAGAGATAACCCAGTCTAGAAATAACCCAGTCTAGAGATCCCCAACGTTTGCGTCGTTACCCTTCCAACTCATTCCACTCTCTCAATCAGGGCAACTGAGCTAGGACACACAAACTGAGCTAGGACACACAAACTGAGCTAGGACACACAATCAGTCAGGGCAAAACGGTCAAGATTTTTTCAAGCATTCCATTCTGTCACTTTACTTTTTCGAAACATCAAGGCACGAGGTTTACCATGGCAGGCGCTCTTAGAGTTCTTTTGAATTCAGTTGTTAGTCTGATTAGCCCAGTCATTGGTTCAGGGATTGGATTAATGGGCCTATTGCTCTTGAGTAGCGGGCCAAGTCTGGCGCAATCATCCAATTTTGGCAGTTTTGAATTAACCAGTGGCAGTCAATCTGTCTCTGTCACGGGTAGCACCGGCGGCACCACCTCCCTCCCGGCCATTACCAGTGATGTCGATCGCGATCGCAACAAGTGTTTAGGGTTTGGCGATCCGAAACCGGATCATGTGATGACGTTGAAGCAGGGGTTTTCCCAACTCACCCTCAAGGTGGAGAGTGGTCAGGACACCACCTTAATTATCGTGGGGCCGGGGGGAGTCACCCGTTGTGGGGATGATACTGGCAATAAAAAGGATGCCAGCATTACCGATAGTGATTGGGCCGCAGGAACCTATCAAATTTGGGTGGGTTCGATGGAACCGGGAATGCGCAGTAATTATCGCCTTTCGGTACAAGGGAAATAGCTGAGGAACATGACCGAGGGCAGTAACCCTTGCGATCTTTGCGATAATGGGGGCGTTAATCAAACGTTCTTGAATTCCAACTATGACTGCTGCGATCGATGCAAAGCCTGCTTTTTCCGTGCGGCTGGCCAACTGGGTGCTGGGGATTAAACCGCTGTTTAAATTTGCCAAGCAGCGGGCGAGGAAGATGATGATCCAACGGGCGGAGACGATCGGGGTGCCGTGGATGGCGGAGTCCCAGCAGTTACAAGCGCGGGATTGGACGGCGGATTTCGCAGCAGTGAATAATCCCGATTTGCAATATCCCACCTATTACCTCAAACCGTTCCACGCCTACGAAGAAGGGAACTTGGGTTGGTTGCCTGCGACGGAGGTGGAGGTGGCGGCCTATTCCGTCCATGCGCGGATTTGGCAGGAGTCCGGATCCAGTGGAGACCCCCACCTGCGGCAGAGCTATCACAAGGTCTTGCAGCAGGAATTACCGATCGCCCCCCGCGACATTGTGGATCTGGGCTGTAGTGTGGGCATGAGTACGTTTGCGCTTCAGGAAACGTTCCCCGGATCCAAGATTACAGGGGTTGACCTCTCGCCGCATTTTTTGGCCGTGGCTCGCTATCGCACGGAACTGCGGCAGGCCGGCAAGGGCAACGGACTGCAATTAAAGGGGGAGCACCCCAGTGCTGAAGCGGCACCGACCTGGGTTCATGCCGCTTCGGAACAAACGGGGCTACCTGCTGGATCCTATGATCTGGTGTCGGCTTGTTTGATGTTCCATGAATTACCCCAGTCGGCATCGATCGAAATTTTCCACGAGGCGCGGCGGCTTCTGAAACCCGGTGGCTATCTCACGATTATGGATATGAATCCCCGATCGGCGGTGTTTGTCAAAATGCCACCCTACGTGATGACGCTGCTTAAGAGTACTGAGCCTTATTTGGATGAGTATTTCTCGATGGACATTGCAGCGGAAATCGAAGCAGCTGGGTTTACCCGCCCAACGATGATCGAAAATTCGCCTCGCCACCGGACCATCATCGCTCAAGTGAAGTAGTCTCCTAGGTGATCGGGGTTGAGGTCGAAGAGATTGCCACGACCGATCGCCCCATGCGGTAGGATCATGCTGATTTACTTTGCGGTAATTACCGTTCTCAGGAGGATTTCAGCGTGACAACCCGCGTCATCATTGTGCGGCATGGCGAGAGTACCTACAACGTCGAGCGGCGCGTCCAAGGCCACTGCGACAAATCAACCCTCACCGAAAAAGGTCGATCGATGGCCGTTCAAGTAGGGGCTGCGCTGAAGGAACTGACCTTTGATGCCATCTATGCCAGTCCCCTGCAACGGGCCAGCCAAACCGCTGCACTCATTGCCGAACAACTGCCCAACGCTCCCACCATCACCACCACCGAGCAACTCAAAGAAATTAACCTCCCCTGGTGGGAAGAACTGCTGTTTGATGATGTGATCAGCAAATTCCCCGAAGAGTACCGCCAGTGGCGTGATGCTCCCCACCAGTTGAAAATGACGATCGACGATCGCGACTTTTTCCCGGTGGCCGACCTCTACGAGCAGGCCAAACGCTTCTGGAACCAGACCCTCCCGCAACATGCCAACCAAACCCTGCTCGTCGTGGCCCACAGTGGCATTAACCGAGCACTGATCAACACTGCGATCGGGCTGAAGCCGGAAGACTACCAACGGCTGGATCAGTCCAACTGCGGCATTACTGTGCTCAACTTCTCCGGCGGTCTGGGCGATCAAGTCCAAATCGAATCCCTCAACCTCACCGCGCACCTGGGCACCCCCATTCCCAAACCGAAAAGTGATGATGTCGTGCGGTTGCTCCTTGTCCGCCATGGCGAAACCCAATGGAACCGGGAAGGTCGTTTCCAAGGCCAAATCGATGTACCCTTGAACGAAAACGGTCAACGCCAAGGCGATCAAGCCGGAGAATTCCTCAAATCCGTCAAAATTGACGCCGCTGTCAGTAGCTCCATGGCTCGCCCCAAGGAAACCGCCGAACGGATTTTGCAGCACCACGCTGGCATCAGCCTGCAACTGCGGGACGACCTGCGGGAAATCAGCCACGGCACCTGGGAAGGCAAACTGGAAGCGGAAATCCGGGCAGACTATCCAGGCTTATTAGATCAGTGGCAATCCCACCCGGAAACGGTGCAAATGCCGGAAGGCGAAAACTTGAATGACGTGTGGACGCGGGCGATCGCCGGTTGGCAAGCGATCGTCGAACAGGCCCAGCCTGGAACGACCACGCTCGTCGTGGCCCACGATGCCATCAACAAAGCGATTTTGTGCCACGTTGCAGGCTTAGGGCCGGAGTCCTTCTGGAACTTTAAGCAAGGCAACGGAGCCGTCAGCGTCATCGACTATCCCCAAGGGGCCAAGGCCGATCCGATTCTGCGGGCGGGTAATATCACCGTTCACCTCGGTGGTGTCCTGGATAAAACGGCAGCAGGCGCGCTGTAAGCCCGTTTTGGCACAGAGTACTATCGGCAAGACAAGCCCAGTGCTCTTGTTTAGATTTTCTGGGTTGGCTCGATCGAACCAATCCAGAGAAAATTACTGAGTTTGACAAGGTTATGGCGATTGAAGTTTTGCAACAGGTGCGAGTGATCGATGCAGTGGCAGGCACCGATCGTACCGCTGATGTCCTCCTAGACGACGGCATGATTCAAGCCATTGAGTCACAAATCACGCCACCGGAGGGCTCCCAAACCCGATCGGGACAGGGCCTGATTCTGGGGCCGGGACTGGTGGATCTCTACAGTCGATCGGGGGAACCGGGCCACGAAGAACGGGAAACCTTAGATTCCTTTATGGCAGCGGCGATCGCGGGCGGCTTCACCCAGGTGAACGTCCTGCCCAACACCACCCCAGCGATCGACAATCCCGCCACTATTAGTTGGATTCGGGAACAGGTGCAATCCCGTCTACTCTCCAGCCTGTCTGCCATGCCCACCTTGCCTCGGTTGCAGTTTTGGGGCGCATTGACCCTGGAAACCGCAGGGCAGCAAATGGTGGAGTTGGGTGATCTGGCTCCCCACGTCGTTGGATTTGCCGATGGTAAGGCCATCACGAACCTCGCCATGCTGCGACGGATGTTGGAATATCTCCAGCCGTTGCAAAAACCGTTGATGCTATGGGCCTCCGATCCCAGTTTGGCGGGTCATGGCATCGCGCGGGAAGGGGTAAATGCCCTGAAGTTTGGCTTGCCAGGGATTGCCGTCATGGCGGAAAGTGCGCCCCTCGCGGCCATTTTAGAACTGTTGCAAGAGATTCCCGTACCCGTTCATTTCATGCGAATTTCCACAGCGCGGGGCGTGGAACTGCTGCAAACCGCCAAGGCCCAGGGTTTACCAGTCACCGCCAGTACGACTTGGTTACACCTATTGCTAGATACCAACGACCTAGGCACCTACAATCCCAACCTACGCCTATCGCCGCCCCTGGGCAATCCCAGCGATCGCCATGCGCTGATACAAGCGGTCAAATCCGGGGTCATTGATGCCATTGCCGTGGATCACCAAGCCTACACCTACGAGGAAAAAACTGTGGCCTTTGGGGAAGCTCCGACAGGCGCGATCGGGTTAGAGTTGGCATTCCCGACCCTGTGGCATCATCTGGTGGAAGCTGGACAACTCACTGCGGTGGAACTGTGGCGTGCCCTTAGTTGCCAACCCCTAGCCTGCTTGGGCAAAGCGAATTCGGCTCTGGGAACGGAAACCAGCCGTTGGATTTTGTTCCAGCCGGATCACACTTGGGCCGTCAATGGACAAACGTTGAAGTCTCGATCGAGCAACACCCACTCTCTAGGTCAAACGATTCACGGACAAATTGTTCAAGTGGGTTAATATCTAGTGGGTTAATATCCAGTAGGGTAATGTCAAGTCAGCAACAAAAAAGTGCTGGGTGACAAGGCGGGGATCCCTCTCTATCGGGTAACCCGTCAACCGCCATCCAGCACAGGTCAGTAACACTAGCGCACAATCGTAAGCTGAGTTAGTTCGATTCCTTTTGTGCGGGTTGGTAGTCTGGTTCCGGAGAAATGCCACCGACCCGATCGGGGGGCCAAAAACGCACCACCGCCCGACCGATGATTTTTTCCTTCGGCACAAACCCCCAATAATGGCTGTCGTAGCTGTTATTGCGGTTATCGCCTAGGACAAGGTACTGACCTTCCGGCACGATCGTGGGGGGCAATTCGTACTGGGGATCCTCTTGGATATAGTTTTCCCGCAGAGCCTGGTCGTTGATGTAAACCCGTCCGCCTTTGACTTCCACCTTATCACCGGGCAATCCAATCACCCGTTTGATAAATGCATCGTGGAAATTCTGCTGTTCCAACGCCGGGGTGGGATTAAACACCACAATATCGCCCCGTTGCGGCGAATTGAACTTGTAGCTCACCTTATCCACAATCAATCGATCGTTGATCTGAAGGGTCGGCAGCATGGAGCCGGAAGGGATGTAGCGAGCTTCAGCCACAAACTGTCGAATCCCGATCGCGAGAAAGGCGCTCAGACCAATGGTTTTTAAACCTTCCAACCAATGATTTTCGTTATTACCGGACATAGGCTCCCAATTTGGCTCAAAAATTATCAAGATTCAGACGATGGGCGCAAAGCATTCTGGGCGAAAGATATCACTCGTTAAAAGACATGAATGGGCACAAAACACCCCTTAATGTTCAGGCAACGACATATTCAGGCAACAACCTTTACGCACCCCTACCAAACAATACAGATATTCTCCCAACGAATGCCACCAATGGATCAACAAACCAGATCCAGACAAGGATCCCCCTGATCAGACCCTAATTTTAATAGTGACCTGATTAAGATACGGACTCTATAAAGATTCATATCTAGTTATACACATCCTCGATCGAGTTATGCACAAGAGTTTACGCCCGACATAGGGGGAAATTACCGTACCATTGACCGTGATGATTCCCCCTAGAGTTCCCCAGTCAAGACAATTTGCGCCTGCTTGTGCCTTCAGAATTCAAGGGTGATCGTCACGATCGGAGGCGGGTAGGTCATCCCCGATCGCGGTACAATTAATACAAATGTACGGCATGGGGGTGAGCTGAGGAAGACGTTAACCTTTCCTGCCTAGTTTTTCCAGCCTTTCCCTTGTACGCTGTCCCTTGTAACCTGTATAGTTGCCTCCCTACTAGATTTCTCTCCCCATGGCTCAGGAAGCTCCCAAAGAAGAACTGAATTTTCAGGCCATTAGCGATCGTCTGCCCCCCCAGAATTTGGAAGCGGAGGAGGCAATTCTAGGTGGGATTCTAATGGATCCAGAGGCGATCGGGCGCATCACCGATATTTTGACCGTAGAGGCGTTCTACCTATCAGCCCATCGCAGGATTTATGAAGCAGCATTGGTCTTGCACCAACAGGGCAAGCCGACGGATTTGATGAATGTGGCCACTTGGCTCCAGGATCACGGCCAACTGGACAAAGTGGGGGGGCAAAGTCGATTGGTGGAACTGTGCGATCGGACCGTTAGCGCGGTGAATATCGACCAGTACGCCCAACTGGTAATGGATAAGTATCTGCGCCGTCGCTTAATTCGAGTCGGCAACGAAATTTCGGCCCTCGGCCACGACACCACCCAGGATCTGGTGGATGTGTTGGACAATGCGGAACAAAAAGTCTTCAACGTAACGCAAACCCGGCCCCAGGAAGGGTTAATGTCTACGGCGGATGTTCTGACGCAGACGTTTGCGGAGATCGAAAGTCGCGCGGTAGGGATGGCATTACCCGGTTTAGCCTGTGGTTTTTACGATCTCGATGCCATGACCCAAGGCTTTCAACGTAGCGATTTAATTATCGTTGCAGGTCGTCCATCCATGGGCAAAACGAGCTTTGTGTTGAATGTTGCTCGTAATATTGCCTCTTACCATAAGCTGCCCGTTGCCGTTTTCAGTTTGGAAATGTCACGAGAGCAATTAGTTCAGCGTTTACTATCCAGTGAAGTTCGCATTGAAAGCAGTCGCTTGCGGGCGGGTCGCATTAGTAATCAGGAGTGGGAGCCATTGGGTCATGCGATTAGTACCCTATCGCAAATGCCGATTTTCATTGACGATAGCCCCAACCTAAGCGTGACGGAGATGCGATCGCGGGCGAGACGGCTCCAGGCGGAAAATGGTGGGGCGTTAGGGCTGATTCTGATCGACTATTTGCAGCTAATGGGCAGCGGGGGCAATGACAACCGGGTGCAGGCATTGTCGAATATTACCCGATCGCTCAAAGCCCTAGCGCGGGAGTTAACAGTCCCTGTAATTGCACTATCACAGCTGAGCCGGAGTGTGGAATCCAGAACCGACAAGCGGCCTATGATGTCTGACCTGAGAGAATCCGGTGCGATCGAGCAGGATGCAGATTTGATTATGATGTTGTACCGCGATGAGTACTACAACAAAGATACCGTCGATCGGGGGGTAGCTGAAGTCATTATCAGTAAACATCGTAATGGCCCCACGGGAACCGTTAAACTGTTGTTTGAACCGCAATATACTCAGTTCAGAAACTTGGCAGCCCCTAACCGAGAATAGTTACAAAGACTTGATTTGCTGAGAATGATCACAGCAATGGTCGAAAATCTTTGCAGGACGTTGATGAATTTCACAGGACGTTGATGTATGTGGGACGATCGCGATCTTTCACCAACCCTCTCCTACTCCGTCAGAGAAAGCAAAAAAGCCAAACGTGTCAGCTTACGAATGTCCCTTGATGGCAATTTAGAAGTCGTGATCCCCATCGGCTTCGACCGTTCCACTGTCCCCGCGATCGTCGCCAAACATCAAACCTGGATTGACAAAACTCAAACCAAACTCGCCACCCAAAATCCGCCCTCCAAAAAAGCCCAACGGGAACTCTTACCCAAAGCGATCGACCTACAAGCCACCACCGAATCCTGGCAAGTGGAATACACCCCCGCCAATCTGAAAAGCATTCGGATCTCGGAAATGGAACCCTACGTCATTCTTTGGGGGAATACGCAGAACGATCGCCTTTGCCGCAAAGCCCTAAAAAGCTGGCTCACCCGCCGTGCCGAAGCCTTTTTGATCCCCTGGATTCAGGCCCTCAGTCAGGACTTGGAGCTGCCCTGCAACCGCATCACCGTGCGCGGCCAGAAAACCCGCTGGGGCAGTTGTTCCAATGACGGAAACATCAGTTTGAACTACAAACTTCTGTTTCTTCCACCGCAGTTAGTCCGTTACGTCCTCATCCACGAACTTTGCCACACCATCCATTTCAACCACTCCCCCTCCTATTGGCAACTCGTCGCCGAAAAAGATCCCCACTATAAAAAATCCGACCAAGCGTTGAAAGCAGCACTCAAGTACGTTCCCCACTGGGTCGATCGGGATTAACCGCCCAGACAACCTCCCTCCCAGCCATCCCTCCCAGAAAGCTTCGGGTAAATGCGCTACCCGTCCCCATCCCTTGATATGCTTGAGCTTTGATAATAAACTTTGCCGCAAGCAGTCCAGAACCTATGCCTGCCACGTTAGAAACCCCTGTGACAACGTTTCCCCTAGCCGCCGTCGTCGGACAGGAAGCCATCAAACTTGCGCTCCTGTTAGCTGCCGTCGATCCCGGCCTCGGAGGCGTCGTAATTTCTGGGCGACGGGGTACGGCCAAATCCGTGATGGCACGGGCGATCCATGCGCTACTGCCCCCGATCGAAGTGGTGGAAGAGTCGATCGCCAATTGCGATCCCAACCATCCCGAGGAATGGGACGACCTGACCCGCGAACAGTACGCCCAGGTTGCAGAAGTTCCCACGAAAATTATTCCAGCGCCCTTTGTGCAAATTCCCCTTGGCGTGACGGAAGATCGCTTACTGGGTTCCGTGGACGTGAGCCAGTCGATCAAGCAAGGGGAAACGGTTTTTCAACCGGGCTTGTTGGCGGAAGCCAATCGCGGCGTGCTTTACATCGACGAAATCAACCTGCTGGATGACCAAACCGCCAACCTGCTGCTGAGTGCCCTGACCGATGGCCGCAACATCATCGAACGGGAAGGTATCAGCGTCCAACACCCCTGCAAACCCTTACTGATCGCCACCTACAACCCCGAAGAAGGCGACCTGCGGGAACATTTACTCGATCGCATCGCCATTTCCCTGTCCGCCGATATGGTGTTGGGACTCGATCAGCGGGTGGATGCGGTCCTGCAAGCCACGGAATACGCCAACAATCCCCGAGCCTTCCTCGACCAGTACGCTGAAGACATTGACGGGCTGAAAACCCAAATTCTCCTGGCGCGGGAATGGCTGAAGGAAGTCACAATCACGCAGCAGCAGATTGAATATCTCGTCAGTGAAGCGATTCGGGGCGTGGTTCAGGGCCACCGGGCAGAATTGTTTGCCATTCGGGTCGCCAAGGCCCATGCGGCACTGGATGGACGCAATGCGGTGAATGCGGAGGATCTGCGCAAGGCTGTGGAGTTGGTGATTGTGCCCCGCGCAACGGTCATTCAAGCGCCACCGCCCGATCAACCGCCGCCCCCACCGCCACCCCCCCCCCAAGCCCAGGATGATCCTGAGGATTCCTCTGACCAAGAGCAGGACGAGGAAGAAAAGGATAACGAAAACGAGACTCAGGACGAGCAAGAAATGCCGGACATTCCTGAGGAATTCATCTTTGATCCGGAAGGGGTGATCATGGATGACTCGGTACTGTACTTTGCCCAAAAGGCCGCCAAGCAAGGGAAATCCGGTAGCCGATCGGTGATCTTTACGGAAGATCGGGGTCGCTATGTTAAGCCGATTTTGCCGCGCGGCAAGGTGCGCCGGATTGCGGTGGATGCCACTTTGCGATCGGCAGCTCCCTACCAGAAATCCCGACGCAGCCGTGCCTTGGAAGCGAATCCCACTAGCCGCAAGCGGGTCTTTGTGGAGCAGTCAGACGTGCGGGCCAAACGGATGGCGCGGAAGGCGGGGGCGTTGATTGTCTTTGTGGTGGATGCATCGGGTTCCATGGCGCTGAACCGGATGAATTCCGCGAAGGGGGCTGTGTTGCGCCTGCTGACCGAAGCCTACCAAAATCGTGACCAGGTGGCGCTGATTCCCTTCCGAGGGGAATCGGCAGAGGTATTGTTGCCGCCGACCCGATCGATCGAAGCGGCCAAACGTCGCCTCGATCGTCTACCGTGTGGGGGCGGATCACCCTTGGCCCACGGGTTAACCCAAGCGGTACGGGTGGGAATGAATTCCCTGCAATCAGGTGATATTGGGCAAGTGGTAATTGTGGCGATTACCGATGGACGGGGCAATGTGCCCTTGGCCCGATCGCTGGGTGAGCCGATTCCTGAAGGTGAAAAGCCGGATATTAAAGCCGAATTGCTGGAGATTGCCACGAAGATCGGCGCAACCCGGATGCAGTTCCTGGTGATTGATACGGAAAATAAATTCGTTTCAACGGGACTAGCGAAGGAGTTGGCAGCTAAAGCGGGTGGGAAATATTACCATCTGCCCAAGGCAACGGATCAGGCGATCGCGGGAGTGGCTCGCAATGCCATCAGCGATATGCGATCGCGGTAGGTTAACCCAATCAATTAACGTCGCGACAAATTCGTGATGTTGCACGATCGTCGGGGCTGCTCCGCAGCGAAGATCGGGGAACTTCTCCCCGCCCCCCTGCAATGTCAGGGGACTCTACTCCCCCGACACCCCCCGAAAGTGAATTCTGCGTCCAAGGACAGGGAATCTGTGAAGGACATTTGTTCATCGAACTTATCCCAGTTCAAAGGTGGTGACGCCAAACAGCCGTTCGATCGGTAGGTTTGGCGTTTCGCCTAAGTACATTCGCGCAGTCTCAAAAGAGATCGTTAGGTTGTGCCGCTGCGCCAGCTCTACGCCTGCCCCATTGGGTTCCGGCACATCTAAAAAAATAGTCGATCCTTCCGGCACCTGAATTTGCAGCGCAGTAAACAATTGCTCGGCGAATTCTGGCCGATCGGCAAACAGTGGCCCAATCTTATACCCCGACTGGCAAGGCCGCACCACACCATATCCAGCTAACTGGCCCCCTTGCACAATCCCAATCGCACAACTATCCGGCTGATTGATCCAGCTTTGCAGAAAAGTACGGCGATCGTCGGGAAAAAAGGGTCGATCGTATTGGTAGACCTGCTCAAATTCGATCGTAGACAACGGCACAATCTCCGCCGGAACATTCCCAGAATGCTCGATCGATCCATGGGAAGCCGTGCCCTGGTAGCGAATATTGCGGTAGGCCAAAGTGAATCCAGATTTTTGATAATTGGCCTGTTGCGCCACCACCCCATCTAGGCCAATGGTACGACCCTGGAGGGCATCCAGCGCCGCATTCCAGATTTTTATCCCATAGCCCTGTCCCCGATATTCCGGCTTAACAATGTAAAACCCCAGAAAGCCAAAGGACGCCCCATATTTCACCGCAGAAATCGCCGCGATCGGTTCATCTCTCAACCATCCCATCCAAAAGCCTTGGGGATCCGCCGCATAGAAACTGGCAGCATCCTGCAAACCGGGGTTCCAGCCTTCTGCCGCCGCCCAAGCGATCGCACCCTCCAAATCCCGCCGCGTCATGGTACGAATTTCATAGGTCGCTACAGTCATAGGAATTACACTTAAAAATCGATGACTCAAAATTTATGACGCAAATTGGATCACCAAGGATTTTGCGGCAAAAGATTTAAGGACAGCGACGATCGCCAGTTCAAGCCATTAATCATCGGGAAATTGCCAGCAGGGGAGATATTGAATCCGTTGACTGCCACATTCGCAGGTTTCCTCCGTCGTGGAAGCAACCCATTCCCGATCGCATTCACGGCAGTGACATAAAATGTTGTTGTAATTCGCCACGGCCAGCGTTTTCCGCCATTGCTCTAAATCATCGGGCCAAAAGGGGGAGGAATTTTGGTTCATGGGGAGAATGATGAATGATTGACGAGGTCACACGCAATAACGGGAGTCATGCAGCCCCAGCAGCTTCTGGGAACCGCCATCCCAAGCCCGAAAACACCCTTTAAAATAGAAAGGGCCTCTGGAAACGCAGGCGGAGTTGAGTTTCAACCCATCGCCTGATCCCATTCTAGAGTTGAGTGCCCTTTTACGAGATGTGAGTGATGTCAATCCCCCCGGAAACCAAAGCCCAACCGACTTCTCAGCCCTTCGGTGCTCCGGGGGAGGAAGCTCCAACGGTCTATCACGATAATTGGTTCGATCGGCTATTCATCTGGCTCTTTTCCAACAAAATTGCCAAGGCCGTGGGGCAGCCCAGTCCCTACCCTGGCTACGATGGATTTGTGCATCTCTCACAAAAAATTATGCAAGGACGGAGTGCGGAGGAACAGCAAGCCCTTGTGGGTATTGTGCTGCGATCGCTCATGCCGGCCCCAGTGCTCTGGGCCATCCGCACCTTTTCCCGACCGACGCCCCTCGTCTGTGAATTAAATGCCTGGTTCGCGACGCAACTGTTTGAATGGTTGGTTGGCCCCTGCGAAGTGCGATCGGTGGAAGTGACATCCCCCACGGGGGAAACCCGAATGCAGCGCAGTGGGGTGCATATCCAGAAATGTCGCTACCTAGAGCAAAGTCGCTGCGTGGGCATGTGCGTCAATATGTGTAAAGTACCCACCCAAGAATTTTTCACTAAGGACTTTGGGATTCCCGTGACCCTGACGCCCAACTTTGAAGACTTCAGTTGCGAGATGGTCTTTGGACAGATTCCTCCCCCGCTGGAAACGGAACAGGCATCCCAACAGCCCTGCTTGAACCAATGTGTGACCGCTTCTTCCTCGATCGTTTGTCCAAAAGTTCACGGATAAATTTCCTCGAACCCCTGAGGAATCCGCATAGAATAGCGAAATTGCCTCCTATAACCGCCGCTCAGACAATAACTTTGGTGGATCAGGAATCTGCTGAGATTGGAGCTGCGTATTCCCTTAGTAACTCCTAGTACAGCAATCACGATGCCCCACTTTGGTATTCTCTGTCCCACCGCCACGGGCCATATTAACCCTCTGGTTCCGGTAGCCCACGAACTCAAACGGCGCGGCCATCGAGTAACCTTTTTCGTTTTTGCCGATGCCTTTGAACGCGTCACTGCGGCTGGATGCGATTGTACGATTGTCGCAGAAGCCGAATTTCCCAAGGGCAGTATTGCTCAGTTTGACGATCGCCTCGGTGAACTCAGCCAACTGAAAGCCCTCAAATTTGGGATGCAGTACCTTGCACAGACCTACGATGTCTCCCTACGCCATGCCCCCGCTGCGATTCAACAGGCCGGAGTCGATGCACTGATTGTCGATCAAGTGTCCTTGGAAGGGGGCACGATCGCGGATATCCTGCAAATTCCTTATATTTCCTTTTGTAGTGCGATCATGTTAAATACTGATCCGCTAGTTCCTCCGATTATCTTTGATTGGTTATACAACCCTAGTTTCTACGGGCGTATCCGAAATCAGCTAGGTAATCGTATTAGTCAAAAAATTTTTAAGCCACTAACGACAACCATTAATTACCATCGCCAACGGTTTGGGTTATCGATCTATCAACATAGCGACGATGCCTATTCTTCCCGTCTGCAAATCACTCAACAGCCCGTGGAGTTCGAATTTCCCCGATCGCAATTGCCTGCGAATTTTCACTTTACTGGCCCACACCATTACACCCTAGCCCGTCCCCCCATCCCCTTTCCCTGGGATCAGATCAATCCACAACAGCCATTAATTTACGCATCCCTAGGTACCTTACAAAATCGGCAGCAATGGATGTTTGAAGCGATCGCCCAAGCCTGCCAAGATTTACAAGCCGACCAAGATTTGCCCGTGCAGTTGGTCATTTCCCTAGGCAACCGCGATCGCGCAATTCCTACCCTACCCGGTCATCCGATCGTCGTCCCCTACGCACCGCAATTGGAACTACTCCAGCAAGCGAGTTTAGTCATTACCCATGCGGGATTAAACACCACTCTGGAAGCCCTGACCCAAGGGGTGCCCCTGGTAGCCATTCCCATCACCAGCGATCAACCCGGCGTGGCAGCCCGCATTGTCTGGTCGGGGGCAGGGGTGATGATTCCGCCCCATCGCCTCACCGTCACCAAACTCAAGCAGGCCATCATCCAAGTTCTGCAACAGCCCTCCTATCGGCACAATGCCCAGCGACTGCAACAGGCGATCGCGCGATCGGGCGGAGTGGTACAAGCCGCAGATTTAATTGAAAATGCTGTGGGACAGCAGAAAAATCTACGTCACTCTGTTTCTACGCAATAGCAACTGCGAGAACCTAGCAAAAACTGTAAGCAGTAAAGCTAGAAACATAAAAAAGGACTGCTGATGAGGCAGTCCAGACAAGGAGCATGAGTATTGTTCAAACTTACAGGGAACTCAAACTTGCGAATGAGTTAACGCTACGAGCCATTGAAGCGAAAGGTGTCCTAGAGTCGAAACTTGAGTCAAACTTGAATCAAACCTGAATCAAACCTATCAATCAAATCCGCGAGTCAAAACCTCAAAATGGCGAGGGAAAGCAAAGACGAAGGGAAGCAAAACAGTGTCCTAGAGTCAAAAAGCTAGAGGATGACTGAAGACCATTAGCCGCATTTCCAGGTAGAGACTAACAATCTTCGGCAACATCTTGCTGGGAAATCCTTAGGGATCGGTTTGCAGCATTTGGGGCTTCAGCATGGTCACCATTTGCTGCACCCCCCGGTGAATCCGACGGGTCACCGTCATCGGGCTAACTCCAATCTTTTCAGCCACTTCCTTACGGGAAAGGTCATGCAGAAAGACATACTCGATCGCTTGGCGGGTTTTGTCTTCCAGTTGGTTTAGTGCTTTTTGCAACTGTTGCCGATCTTCTTCCAAGATTTGCAGGTCTTGGTAGTGGGCATCGGGAATCGTATCGCCTAGGGTCATGGGAGAATCCAACTGCTGGCAAACCGTAGCATCCAGGCTGAGGGGCAGACGGTTCTTGGCAGCCAATTTGCTGTCCCGCCATTCCACCACCGTCACCCCCAACTCTTGGGCGATTTCATCATCCGTGGGTTGACGGTTGAGTTCAGCAGCCAACGCTTCCCGAACTTTTTGACCTTCTTTGTTGAGTTGTTGCCAACGACGGGGAATCTTAACAGTACCGGAGCGATCGCGCAGGAAGTGCAGCATTTCACCTCGGATGTAGGGCACTGCGAAGGAGCTGAAGGCGCAACCTTGGTTAGGATTAAAGCGCTCGATCGCCCGAATCAGACCCAGGTAGCCAATCTGTTCGAGATCCTCGTAGGGTTCTGCGCATTGATGGCTGATACGATGAGCAATTTTGCGCACCAGACCTGCGTTCATTTGCACCAACTGGTTGCGTAACCGCACAGAAGGTTTTGCATGGTATGCAGCCAAGAGTTCCATTCCGCGAGAGCGAACCGTCGTTTGAGTTGCCATCATCTGTAAGTCATCTCTCAATCACCGTTGTCATCATTTTCGATATCCGACCGGGGTCAAACCATCGTCGATCTACGGGAGTCTCTAGGTAGCTCAATTCGGATCCTCAGCACATTTACGTAGAAAATTTGGCGGTTTTACCTGCATAAAATGGCTGAAATCTTTAGCCCATAGGCACTTCAGCCATTGCAGAAAATTTCTCCGACATTCGGCCTAGTGTGACGGATTGTTGCAGCGATCGACCCCAATTTGGGTACCCAGGTTCCCGGTACTGTTTTGGTAGAGGTATCAAAGAGGTATTAATACTCATTGGGCTAGGCCACCTCTCCGTATTACTGAGAAGGGAGACACCCCTAGAGTGGGTTTCCTCCTGGGACGATGACTGACAGAGGGCCTCAGTCAGACTTGCCGAACGACCTTTAGCTAGTGGAAACCATAGAGAGGATCCAAATCCCCTCTACCCAGGCCATCTATGGGGACAGTCTGCCTCCATCAACCCGCGCTAAAATCATCACAGGAAGGCGGGGGATAACCTTGAGGGAAAGTCGAGATTCCCAAAGATTGCGAGGTTATACCGACGGGATCTTCTCAAAAACGTTTTGATTGAGAGGTTTGGATGGATACGGTTGAACTGAAACGCAGCATCGAATTGCTCACTGACCGCCTGGGTAAAACCCAGGACTATCTTTGACGTTCCTGCCTTAAACGCCAAAATTCATGACCTAGAGCAATTGGCCTCCCAGCAGGATTTTTGGGATGACCAAGCCAAGGCCCAGGCAACTTTGCAGGAATTAAACGAGTACAAGTCGCACCTGGAAAGCTTCGATCGCTGGAAGTCGAGCCTCTCTGATGCGCAAACGGTCTTGGAGCTGTTGGAACTGGAGTCCGATGAAAGCCTCCTGACCGAAGCCCAAGAGAAACTGAGCTTTTTGCAGCGGGAGTTGGATCAGTGGGAACTTCAGCAGATGCTGGCTGGCCCCTACGATGCGAAAGGCGCGCGTCTAACAATTAATGCGGGGGCGGGCGGCACTGATGCTCAGGACTGGGCGGAAATGCTGCTGCGGATGTATACGCGCTGGGCGGAGTCCCACGGCTATAAGGTCAGCATGATGGAACTCTCGGAGGGAGATGAGGCTGGCATTAAGTCCGCCACCCTGGAAGTGGAGGGGCGCTATGCCTACGGCTACCTCAAGGTGGAGAAGGGCACCCATCGGTTAGTGCGGATTTCGCCGTTTAACGCCAACGGTAAACGCCAAACCAGTTTTGCTGGGGTGGAAGTCATGCCGATGATTGACTATGACGTGAATTTGGAGATTCCCGAAAAGGATTTGGAGGTCACCACGTCCCGAGCGGGCGGCAAGGGCGGCCAAAACGTTAACAAAGTGGAGACAGCGGTACGAATTGTGCACTTACCCACAGGGATTGCAGTGCGCTGTACGGAGGAACGCAGCCAACTCCAAAACAAAGAGAAGGCGTTGGCAATTCTGAAGGCCAAGCTGCTGGTCGTAGCGCAGGAGCAAAAGGCCAAGGAAATTGCAGAAATCCGAGGCGACATCGTGGAAGCGGCCTGGGGCAACCAGATCCGTAACTATGTGTTCCATCCCTACCAACTGGTGAAGGATCTCCGCACCGGGTCGGAAACGACTGCGATTCAAGATGTGATGAATGGGGAGTTGGATTCTTTCATCGAGTCCTGTTTACGTCAGGAAAATCAGCTCGTGGAAGCCTAATTCTCTGGTCAACTTTGCTTATTCCCTGCCCCTGGTCAGTGAGGCCAACGATCGACCTATGATTACCACCATCATTTCGACGGAAACGTTGCAATTACCCCAGGGAGCAGTGGTTCGCTTGCCGGGAACCTGGCAGGAGTATCAGCAATTAGCGCAGCAGCGAGGCGATCGATCGAATCCTCGAATCAAATTTCGGCGTGGAGAAATTTTACTGATGTCCCCTCTCCCCATCCATGGTCGTGATGCAAATATACTCTCAGATGTTGTAAAAGTCTTACTCGACCATTGCGATCGGGAGTACGACGCCTTCACGCCGATTACGATGGATCTGCCGGAGGAGAGCGGCATTGAACCTGACTTTTGCTTTTACATCGACCATTGGCCTGCGATTTCGGGCAAACATCGGATTAATTGGCAACAGGATCCGCCTCCGGATTTGGTGATTGAGGTAGATGTCACGAGTTATTCTGATGTCAATGATTATTTGCCCTACCGCGTGCCGGAGGTGTGGCTCTGGAAACGGCAAACGCTACAAATTTACCACCTACAAAATCAGCAATATGTCCTGGCAGCGCAGAGTCAATTTTTGCCAGAGTTTGATCTGCCAAACTTGATTCAAACCTGTTTACAGGACAGTTACGATCGCAACACCAGCACTGCTATCCGCAATCTCCGTCAGCGGTTGCAGGGGAAGTAAAGGCGATCGTGTACGACTCCCCATCAATTGACCTTGGCTCTGAAACGCACAAAGCCATGGGAATTGGCGGGAGTTCCCGGTGCAGTTGCATTGGGCAATTCATTATCAGGTGCAGCAAAGCTGGAATTGACAATGTTAACGAGAACAGCGCCCGTCGGATTACCACTGGAGGGGCAGTAGTTCGGAAGTTGGGCTCCCGGATTTAAAAACTCCGCCCGATCGCTATCTGGAACGTTAGTCAGGTTCAAGAGATTGCCGCCCAAAGATAGTTGAATTCCTTGCCCTGGGCCAAAGCTATTCGGTTGGAACGTCATGTGGGTAGGAACCAAATCGCAGAAATAGACATTGCGAATTGGAACATCCCCGGCAGACAAGAAGTAGATGGTATATTCCACATCATCCCCTGACTTCACTAAGCCCGCATCAATTTTGCCAGAGAGGAATGTGCTGATACTGGTGCTGCCATAAGCCGGATCGGAATTCAATGGAGTCGGCCAATTGGGATGATTATCTTCAGTTTGGCCTATGGAAACAATATCATCATCAAAAAATGTGATGGGAACTCCATTAATTGCGGTAATGCGTTTAACCAGTAAAAGATTTGCTGTACTGGTTCCCGTGAGGTTAAATGGCATTGTAGAAACGGCGGTATTATTCGATGTTTGCCCCACGTTATCGATCGCCTGAAAGGAAAGTGAGACATTGACTACACCCTCGATCGGATCAATTTGGAGCGTATTCAGTTGGGCAACGGGGACGGTAATACCACCACTGGGAAAGGTTGCAGCGGTGTAGGCAGTATTGTCGATCGTGAGACTGGTCGTATTGGTTGGAAATGCTGTAATTTTATACGCGGCAATACTTCCATCGGAGTCGGTAGAATCTGTAAACAGAGTAGGCGGAATAGCAACGCTATTGGTATCACCGGGATTAATCTGAATCGGCGCTACTTTGCCAACAGCCATAGGGAGTTGCTCAATGCCAAAGTTGATTTGATTGACATCACTAGTATTGACATTAACCGTTAGTTTTCCATCAGAAACAAAATCAACGGTGCCGCTGAAGTTTTCACCCATCACCACCCAGTTACTTGGCAGTGTCACCGCAGGAGCAGCAGATCCAGGACTAATAGATTCCGTCGTCAATTGAATTGTATAAATAGAATTCGTGATGACATTATTAAACGTATAGGTTCCATCCGCAGCAACTATTGTCGTTGCAACCACCGTATTTGCACTATCCAGCAAGACAGCATTCAACCCCCCTGCGTTGGTTCCCGTTTCGGTTCCATCCTGAAGTTTACTACCGTTAGCATCATTAAACACCGTACCAGACAACGTGACCGGCGTCGGTAGAAAGGGCAGCGTGGATAGAGCGGTATTACTCGATTCTTGGCCTGCATTATCGATCGCGGTAAAAGAAAATTCTACATTGACAGCACCGTCGATCGGATCAACCTGAACTGTATTGAGTTTATCGGAGGACACTGTAACCCCACCTACCGGAAAATTTAGGGCGGTGTAGGCTATTCCATCTATTACCAAACTGGTCAAATTCGTTGGAAAAGCGGTCAGACGATAGGCTGCGATCGTACCATCGGGATCCGTAGAATTCGTGAATAACGCAGCAGGAACGATGGTCGTATTAGTACCACCAGGGTTAAAGAGGTTAGCAGCAATAGTTCCTACAGCAGTGGGGCGTTGTTCAATCCCAAAGTTGCCCCCCGTAACATTACTGGTTGCGACAGCAATACTCAACTTACTATCGACGATCGCATCAACTGTCCCGTTCAGATTTTCGCCAGTGCTCAGCCAGTTATTCGGCAAGGTAATGGCGGGTGGTGCAGCCCCGATCGTGGCTGTTGTCGTAGTAATCAGAACAGAATAGTCGCTATTGGCAGAGACATTGCTGAAACTATAGGTTCCATCAGTTGCCACTATCGTTGTTGCGATAACCTTATTACTACTATCTATTAAAACGGCATTTAATCCACCTGCATTTAATCCAATTTCACTTCCGTTTAAGAGCTTATTGCCATCACCATCATTAAATACCTTTCCAGACACTGTTACCGAGCAACTAGGATCACTGCCCGAAATACTGGTGGTCAGGCTGCTAGAGGTAATCGTTTGATTAATCCCCGTCATCCCCGCCGTGGCGTCATTGGATGTGTTATTCCGAACCAAACCATTAACAATCAAGCCCGCTGCACCACCTGCAACATTTACAGCAGCACCGCCCGTGGTATAGACTGAACCACCCCCGCCCCCGGCCCCAGGGCCATCGGTTTCAGTTGTGCCATTCTCGTTCAAATCGCCACCGATCCCGCCAGTTGCCACGATCGTCAGGCCAGATGCTGTCCCCGTCTGGGTCGTGACTAATACAGTTCCTCCAGCGCCACCACCCCCACCAGCATCGGGTAACGAACCTTGGGGGCTGTCAATCCCATCGGCTCCCCGAGCGGTAATGGTGCCTGCGCCTGTAATGCTGCCTGCGCGAACCAAGACCATACCCCCGCCGCCGCCACCGGCCCCTGCGGGTCGAGTTTGGTTATTAGTATCCCCTGCGCCGCCGCCACCGCCAAATACTAAGCGAGTTGGGTCAACGGGCATGGCTGTCCCGCCGAAGCCTCCCACAGCGGCATCATGGCGAGGGGGAGTCCCATTTCCGGTTTGGGCATTGGCGTAGGAACGCCCTCCTAAACCGCCTGCGCCTCCGTTAGCACCGCCCCCGCCCCCTGCGTTATGTTCGTTACCGCCGCCCCCTGCGTTGGCGGGTGCGCCACGTCCTTCATCGCCGTTGGGATAGCCGGAAGTCAGCAAATCATCGGTAGCAGTGGTGCTGCGAACGTTGAAACTCCCGAAGGGTTGTCGTGCCACAAACCGGGGGGTTCCCGCAATGCCTTCCCCTTTGGGGGCATCAATTCCGACGAGAGACCCTTGGCTGGTGGTGCGGAAAGTGGAGGTTGCGCCACTGGTTGCGGGGTTGGGGTTGGAACCGCCCCCTCGGAAGCCTAAACCATTGACATCGATCGTGCTGCCTGCGGTAAAGTTCAAGGTACTTTTAACATCGATCGCGACAATCCCCCCGGAGCCCCCGTTCCATTGGGCAGCGGTGGTCAAGTTTCCGGTAATGGTTGCACTGCTATATTGCGGGACTCGAACGACCTGGAAAGACCGTCTTCCTGCCGATCCAGCCGCTGCGGCGGTGCGGTAGGAATAAATGGTTCCTTTGGTTAAGGGAATGGTTCCTCCAGACATTGGCCCTGCCGCCACTGCGTATTCGTATCTACCTGCATTATTGAGATTGGTATAGCCACTGGCACCTAATGGAGGCGGCACGATCGCAGTATTAGCGTTAACATCTCCAGCAATGCCGTTACCGTAGGCATCAGTATTACTGGAGTCAATATCTGCATCCTGCATTTGAATAATTAACAGCAAGTCTCCCTTTGCGATCGGGGTAGTATTACCATTAGGGTTAATGCTGCCTACTGTGACTGAAGTAGAACCCACGGCAACTGTTCCGCTGCCTGGATAATAGCTATTGACAATTCCACTAACTGTAGCCGTACCATCTTTCCCAGGCACCGCACAAATTCCTGTTTGATTCGCTTGAACGGGCGGTAAAATGATGACGCTTTGAGGTAAGAGCAACGTACTCGCTACGATCGCTCCTATCCATCGAACTGAGCTTTGAGGCCATTTGGGAGAAGCAATGGGGTTCTGCGCCACCGTAGCATGGGTAAGATTTGCTTGATGATAAGGTAATTGATTAATTGTTTTGAGATTGCGCAGAAAAGGTCGCATCACAGGTACCCTGAGAAAACAAGACAGACAGATAGATAGATCGACACGCTAATTCAGACCTAGTTTTAGAACTTCAAGAGTGAAAAATATCAGGAATGATTTTGTAAGAGAAACTAATAATTAAGGAACATTAGTCTTCCATAAAAACTGATGAACATGCCCAATGAGTACTCTGCGATCGCAAGTACTGCCATAAATAGCTCAGGGCATTTTTTTGGTAATATTGACAGTTATTTTGGAATTTACCTTGATAGTTGGCGTAAATTACCTGTTATTCAGAAATGACAACATAGCGTCATCGGAGGTGATCCAATGTTGCGACGACAGATGACGAAAGATCTAAGAAAAAGGAATTGAAAGAAAGCCGGAAGGACAGTTATTTAATCTTTTCTAAATCTGTGCAGTGAAACCGGACTGTCTTTTTGATTTTTTCTAAATTTTCAATAATCCAATGTCTTTTTGGATTGGGAATACACTCTTTTGTGGAAATTACGTACAAAAAAAGCGGGAGCAATCAGGCATCCCGCAAAAATTTATGAGACTCAGCGCAAGCTCTCTCTAGGAATCGGTTTAGTTGACTTTGGCCTTGAAGCGTACAAACCCGTAGGAATAGCTGGGGGTGCCGGGAGCTGTTGCGTTGGGCAATTCGTTGTCTGGCGCAGCAAAGCTGGAATTGACAATGTTGACTAGGACGGCTCCGGTGGGGTTGCTGGCGGAGGGGCAGTAGGTGGGGAGTTTAGCCCCAGGATTGAGAAACTGTGCCCGATCGCTGTCTGGAACGTTGGTTAGATTCAAGAAACTACCACCTAAGGACAGTTGGATGCCTTGCCCTGGGCCAAAGCTATTGGGTTGGAAGGTGGTATTGGTGGGGACTAGGTCGCAGAAGTTCACGTTTTTCAGGGGGACATTGCCTGCTGAGAGGAAGTAAATCGTGTATTCCAAGTCGTCCCCAGATTTCACCATACCTGCATCAATTTTTCCGGATAGGAAGCTGCTGATGCTGGTACTCCCTAAGCTACCATTGGCATTTAACGGAGTCGGCCAGTAGGGATGATTGTCGTCATCTTTCTTGGCGGAGGTGGTGTCATCATCAAAGAAGTTGATGGATGTTCCGTTAATTGCGGTAATCCGTTTCACGAGTAGGAGGTTAGGGTTATTAACCACAGCTGCCGTGAAGGGTAACGTTGCAGTGGCAGTATTGCTGGATTCTTGACCTGCGTTGTCGATCGCTTTAAAGGAAATCCCGACACTCACTGCACCGTCGATCGGATCAACTTGAATTGTATTTAACTTCGCAACTGGGACTGTTACTCCACCAGCGGGGAAAGTCCCTGAAGTGTAAGTTACACCGTCGATCGTAATACTGGTGGTGTTGGTGGGGAATGCTGTGATCTTATAGGACGCAACAGTACCATCAGGATCCGTTGAGCCGGTGAACACTGTACTAGGAACAGACACATTGGTTGTCCCCCCCGGATTGGTTTGGCTAGCAGCAGTACCACCCACGGCGGTTGGTAGTTGCTCAATCCCAAAGTTCACACCGGTTAGATTACTCGTTGCAACAGTAATACTGAGCTTACTATCTACCGTTCCATCAATCGTTCCACTCAAATTCTCACCAGTACTCACCCAGTTACTAGGTAAAGTGATAGCAGGGGGTGCAGAACCAACCGTAGCTGTTGCAGTCGTAATTTGAACCGTATAACTTGCATTTGCAGGGACACTGTTGAAGGTATAGGTACCATTAGCCGCCACAGCCGTTGTTGCAACAACTTGATTGCTACCATTAACCAACACTGCATTCAAACCACCGCCATTCGTACCAATCTCAGCCCCATTGAGTAGCTTGCTACCATCCGCATCATCGAATACCGTACCAGACACCGTGACATTGCCTGCGGTAAAGGGTAACGTCGAAATCGCAGTATTACTGGATTCTTGACCCGCATTGTCGATCGCTTTAAAGGAAATCCCGACACTCACTGCACCATCGATCGGATCAACAACCATCCCGGCTAACTGCGCAGTCGTGACCGTCACCCCCCCAGCAGGGAAAGAGGCAGAGGTGTAGTTGGTACCGTTAATCGTGATGCTAGTAGCATTGGTGGGGAATGCTGTGATCTTATAGGACGCAACGGTGCCATCGGGATCTGTTGAGCCTGTGAAGAGGGTACTGGGAACAGAGACACTTGTGGTTCCACCCGGATTGGTTTGGCTAGTCGCTGTAGCACCTACTGCGGTCGGCAGTTGCTCAATCCCGAAGTTGACACCAGTTACATCATTTGTTGTCACTGCAACTGCAAGTTTACTATCTACCGTACCGTCAACTGTGCCATTCATGTTTTCACCCGTACTCACCCAGTTACTCGGTAAAGTAACAACGGGGGGAGCAGATCCAATGGTTGCATTGGCAGTCGTAATTTGAACTGTGTAATTCGCATTGACAGCAACATTACTAAAACTATATGTTCCATTAGTAGCAACAGCTGTCGTTGCTACAACTTGGTTGTTACTGTTAACTAAGACTGCATTCAGGCCACCAGCATTTGTCCCAGCTTCAGCACCATTTAGAACCTTACTACCATCTGAGTCATCAAATACATTTCCAGACAGCGTGACGACGGGATAAGTAATTGTTGTAGCATCATTTACAGCAACTGTATTAGGATCATCAGAGACAACTCCAGGAACTAAGTTTCCCAAATAAAATACTGTCCCTTGGTTCACAATACTTGCAGGGGGATTAACTGCATTTAAGCTCACCCGATATTTGAGTGTTACTTGATAGCCAACACCTATGCCAACAACACCATTTATCAAACCAGGAGAATTAATATTTCTCGCAGTTTGGAAGGGGAAAGTACCACCACTACCGTCAGTCACAGCAGTACTATTCATTTGAGTGCTACCAGTCACATAGGTTGCACCTGCTGGAATGGCATCAGAAAAGGTTGCATTCGTAGCAGGCACGGTTCCTGTATTGGTAATTGTAACCGTGTACTCAACTACATCACCAGGCAGAATTGTACTTCCTGCACTACCCCCAACTTTAGCATAGCTCTTTAAAACTGTTAGGTTTGGTGTAGGTTGAGCACAACTCCCAAAATCACTCCCTACAATACCAGACCCTAAAGATGAACTACCAACCGAAGTTGCAGTACCTGTATTAGTATTAATCGAAAAAACAGTATTGGTCGAACTACTATATGCAAACAGCTTACCACCAGAGCCAAAAGCAACGCTATTAAAGGTAGCTCCTGTCGTGGTTGATAGTAAATATGCTGTTCGGGTATTTATATCAACAGTATATAAGTTAGCATCATTAAATAAGTAAAGAACTCCATTCCCATCAAACGCCATATCACCATTACCTGCAAGCGATAACGGTTGATTAGCACTGTCCTTCAGCGTGATCATTGAACCAAGTTGTGAGCCATCAATGGGATTAACTTCATAAATCCCTCCTGCATTAGTGGCCACATAAAGTTTCCCATTTGGTGCAAATGCTGCACGGATTGTTACTTCTCCTGCCGGAATTGTAAAACTTCCAGATAGGGTGGTGTTGGTATTTGTGCTTGGATCCCACACATAGGTTTTAATAGTGCCGCTCCTTGACACATAAAACATCTTCCCAGTACTGGGCTGAACAGCATTAGCCGCACTAAGAATTCCGCTAGTAACCGTCCCTACTTGAGTATAAGCACCCGTGGTTTGATTTAAAGTATGAATCCTACTAGTGGTATTGCTATCTAATGCGTAAACCGTAGAGCAATAGGCAGGTTCTGCATGAACTTTTGGAGTTGCAATGATATAGTTTGCTGCAACTACACTCAATACACCTATCGCTCTACATGTGAAAGTACTAAATGACCTCAATGATGGAGATAATCCAATCATTGATTGCGGTTTTACTTGTACAGATTGCAAAGAAGGCAACGAAAATTTCATAGCTAAAGTCCTGAAGTAAAGAAGAAAGTCCTGAGGGCTAACGAACTAACAAGGTAAAGTTCCGTGGTATCTCGGAACCCAACACATAGCTAGAAACTACTCTTAGTTATCACTACCCATCGATCGCACCACTGCACTCCGAGATGCCTCCGAGGTACCATAATCCGAATGGGTTGCCACTGCACTCAACCGATCGCCATTTTGCAACTGCTCCAAACGGGTGACAAACTTGCCACTACCATCCGCTTTAGCTGTCGCCACAACGTCCGTGATGAACTCCCGGCCATCCTCTAGCAACTGCACACGATAAATTTCAATCTCTGCATTGGGAACTGCACTGCCCACTAATTCTACAGACCCATCCAGCAAACTGATCAAAAATTCTGGACTGATCAACTGCGGTGCATCCATTCCTCGGTTCGCACTGTGCGATCGACTGGGGTAAGCACTCATGGGCAAATTCCGGCCATCACCATTCTGATAATCCGATGTGCCCGTCCCATAGCGTGTCACCAAATCCAGACTCAGCCCCTGCAAACTGCCAAACTGGTTATTCACCACCTGATTGCGCACCGTTTCCGGATAGGCCGCCATCACCACCCCTGCGCCCACCTGCTCTAGGATGCGATTCCCCACAATCCGGTGATCGTTCCCCATCAAATAGATCGCAGCTTGACGAACCTTCCTCCCGTTGCCCTTCAGGGTATTCTCACGAACCTCGATCGCGCCTTCAGACTTAAACAAATAAATCCCACTGCCGCCATTGTCCAAAACTTGATTACCAATCACCTGGCTATTAGCAATTTTCCCCTCCAGCCGAATTCCATCTGGCATCCCCTGCAATCCATTTTGATTAATCTCATTGTTCTCAATAACGAGATTAATCGCCATCACACCCGTGATAATCCCGCTTCCCTGATTCTGGAAAATTCGATTATTCTTAACGGTTGTTCCTACACTATTCCAAACGTAAACCCCAAAACTGGACGGCAATGCCCGATCGTCCTTCGCAACCGTCCCCAACACATTCTGCTCAATCACCACATCCTTGGGAGCCGCATCTCGATCGATCGTCACCTCCGGCACCTGCTCCCGATTCCCGATCGTGATATTGCCCGATGGCTCAAGGTAATCCTGACGATCGTGCTGCCGAAACCCAGCCATCTGCAAACCGCGCACCGTCACCCCATCCGCCAAAATCGACAATCCACGGGGAATATTCACCCCTGACGCGGGTTGAATGGCAACAATGGGCGTTCCTGGTTGATACTCCGGTTGACTCGTACCATCGATCGTCATCCCTACAGCCATCAACGACGGTAAAGGTTGGGTCAGTAAAATTTGGGTCTGATTCTCGGGTAAAGCAAACTGGATGATCGATCGGTTTTGCCCACCATAGGTCTCCCCCGGATTCACCATCACCGGACGGCTCACCTGCTTCTTTTCAGCGGGAGTCAACTGGGCCATGGACAATGTTCCATTGACCAACGCGATCGCTTCCCGCAACGTGATAACATCATCCGGCTGAACGGTATCTTGATTGCTATTCACAACCACCCGAAGCGCACTTCCCGCAAAAGCAGGTGAACTTAAGCTCCCAGCAATTCCTAACATTCCCGCCGTCAAGAAAGCAGAACGGAGCCAACGATCATTGCGATTCATAATAACCTGTGCAGTAGGGGGACTAGGGTGTGCAAAAGATCAAGGTTTTGGACAAGGTTTTGGACAATTGAGCGAACTACTGAGCAAACTACTAAGCAGACTATTTCAGAACTTCAGGACGAGCGATCGAACGAGACTTAATCGCAGAATGGGTGACAGCCTTTTTGGCTTCCGTCGGCTTGTCTGCATTTTGCTTGACTGAAGCCGTCGTGGTTGAGGTGGCAGCTGGAGTAGATGGGTTTTCTGCCACCGCTTCCCCTGTATTCTTCGGCTTCGGTGCCTTTTGTAGCCCAAATCCGTTGAATAGTTCATTCACCTTTACCGTCAGCCCCACGTAAGGCCCACCCGCCGATCGATACCCATCAAAGTCGCGATCGTTGGCACTTCCAAAGGCATAGCCCGCAGACAATCGCAGATTCGGCGTGAGGTAATAGCCTGCCTCCAGCGCAAAGCCCGTTTCGCTATAGCCCGTCGTAGGTTGGCTAATCCAGCGCGCTTCTCCTGAAAGATCCCAGCTATAGTTCAGCCGATAGGTTGCCCGCAGTTGCGCCAAACTGGTCGTCGTCCTAGCTGTAAAATCATCCGCCAGGAACGTCTTGCTATTGCGTAGGGCAAACTTGCCGTAGAACTCCCAGTTCCAAGCCGGGGCATAGATCGCCTCCAGGCCAAACAGATGGTCCTCTGAGCCCGTCCCCGAACTGAATAATAAACTATCAGGAATCGTCGAGGGATTACGGCGATACTCATAGCGGAACAGCGCATTAAACTTATCGCTAGCCAAATCACGATAGGCCAAGCCCATTTTTAAGTTGGACGTGGTACCCAGACCGGAAATCCCCTGGTTGGCCGAGCTAGCCTGTTGATAGCGCACCAACGCTGTGAGAGAAGGACTCAGCTTACCCGTTGCCCCCGCAGAAATCACCGTATTCGTACCAGTGCTGGAACTGCGGTGATCAACCCGCGCACTGGCTTGGAAGTTAGGACTATCGTTGTACTCCAGCCCCACGCTGAAGCTGTCTCCCCCCTGCACGCCCAAGGAGGCCGCACTCTGCCCCGGCGCAAAGGGTTGAATAAACTGGGTACCCGTTGCACTTTGGCCAATGAAGCTACCAAACACGTGCTCGTAGGCCAAGTCCATCCGCAGCCCTGGCGAGAACCGGATGCCCTGCTTAATCCCGATCGCGCCACTGGTTGTCCAACTGCCCGCATCGCTATAGATTCCCGCCCGCCCGCTAATCGTCGTTTCCGGAAAGAGCTTGTAATCCCCGGCTAGAGACAGACTCGTGATGGATTTTCCGGCATACTGGCCACTGGTGAAAAACTGCTGGGCTAACTGCATATTGACGCCCTGCATCACCTGCCAGTTCAACCCCAACAACGTCCGATCAGGGTAATAGGCATCATTTTGCGACGACAGCGTCATTTCATTCTGTGCCAGGAAGGTCAGATTCTTCGCGATCGGCATTGTGAACCGAGAGCGAAGTTGATCGGAAACCGTATTGGCACTGGGATTAATCCGATCGCTGCGATCGCGATGAATCCAATCCACCGTCAGATCCGCTGAACCAAAGCGCTGTTGAATGCCTGCGGTAATGCTCGTGAGGGAGTTATCCACCCGACTGCCGGGAACCGGAGCTTCGCGGGGCGTAAACAGATCAAATTCCGTAATTAAGGGCTGTGCCGCAATTCCCTTATTTGTCTCGCGATCGTACTGAACTTTGAGATTGGTCGTCTCTGACACCTTGGCGGTCACCTGAGCCCCGTAACGGGTTTGTCCCGGCACAAAGCTCACCGTAGCATTATTGGCAAATCCCGAATCCGCCGATCGATAGTAGGCCCGCCCCTGGATACCCTTGGCTAATTCACCCTGGGCTTCGATGCGGTATGCGTTACCACTGACTTGCCCAAGTTCATTGGATGTGTTCTTAGAATGGGCGTATTCTGCAATCAGCGAACCCTTGGAACCTAGGCTGATAAAGGCATCCGCACCATAGAGTTCAAAGTCCCGTGCCCCCCGATCTTCCTTCCAGTAGGTCGCACCAAGCCAGCTTTCCCGATTTTGTTCTCGGGAGAAGTGATAGCGCGCCCGCGCGCCGTAGACCTTATTATCCGAACCGGGCTCATCATACTGATAGGTGGCCACAATCCGACGCACCAAAGGCGTACCATCAGACGCCACATCCGTGCGCAGAACGGGTTCCCGGAACAAAACCGTCCCGCGATCGTAGTCAATTTCGTAATCGGGGCCGCGCGTCAGTTTTTTACGTTCCAGCACCGTTCCAGGGCGGTTCAGTTCCTCCATCTCAAGGAAGATATCTTCACTACCTTCCGTCACCAAGCGTCGAGACAGGAAGTAATAGCCGCTCGTTCCATCGGGCGCGATCGTATCTCGCTGGAAGCCCTCCACATTGTTGGCATAGAGACCCGAAATTTGTAGATCGCCGAAATTATAATTCGCCTTGAAGCCGTGCAGTTGGCGCGTAAAGCTCGTAAACTCCTGGGACTTAGTGGCAAATTCCTCCGTGTTGTAATCCCCCCACATGGCGTAGTCAATGCCCGCACCGGGAGTCTTGGAGGTTCTTTCCAACCGCAGGTAAACGTTATCAATGGAAGGCGTCAGGATATCCGACTTAGAACTGTCCCCATAAACGGGGTATTGGTTTTCACAAAACTGATCCTGCCGGAAGAGGCGCACTGTTCCATCACAGGTTTTATTCAAAGGTCGATCGCTGTTGTAAGCCCCTGTGAATAACCAATCCCCAATTTTTCCCGTCGCGAACACCGCAGCATTGGCATCCAGTTGCCAGCCATTGTTGCCATCCGGCGGCACAAAGTCCTTCAAACTGCCGAAGAAATCCGTGCCCCGTCGCCCTAGGCGCACGTTGATCACCCCCGTGGCGATCGAGGGCCGCAGGTTGGTTTCAAAGAGCACCTGGGTAAAGGCTTCCAGTTCCAGGGTCTGGGCTTTGACGTTAACGGTTTTCGCCTCTAACCCCGCTTTCAACTCAGCACTAAACCGACCATTTTCCGCCTTCACTTGAAATCCCGGTTGGTCGGGGCTGGCATCTTTGGTGACCCACTCTCCACCATTACTAGCCAGCGTAATCATGCCATCGCGGTTAGAGCGATTGTTCTGGGCATCCAGCAGTTGCCCCTGAATCGTTACTAAGGTTTTGCCATCGGCAGGCACACGGGTTGCACTGGGTTCGATTTGAATCCGCACGATCGCTCCTCGGGTTTGAACCGTGGTGCTAGCGGTCGCCATCGTCTTACCGTTGCTAATCACGTTCGCTTTAATGATGTTCGTCCCTTCTTTCAGGGCAACCCCATACCAAGTTTGTGTGATTAATCCCGCCCGATCGTTCTGCTCCGTCCGACCAATCAACTTGTCATCCACCGGAACATCGCCCACCCGCAGATCCAGTTGACTTCCGATCGGATACTGCACCACGATCGTTGCCGCAGACGTATCCAGCACCGTATTCGGCGTAGGTGCCAGGATTTTCACCTGATCTACCGTAGCTGCAACTGACTTGGCGCTCTCTGGGGCTTGGGTCATCAAACTAGGTTTGCTGATGCCCTGAATTTCTGCCTTCGGCAGGCTTGTCGCTTTCGTTGTCTTTTGGGCGGTTGTCGCTGGATTCGCAGACTTCGCCGTAGATTCATTGGAGGGGTTGGCAGTGGCCAAGTTAGGCACTAAGGCGATCGCAGCCACATCACTGGCTAAAAGGATCCCCAGGAGGTAAACATTTTTGGAACACTTTTGGGATTTCATTTAGCAACCTCCTGGGCTGCGGGCGTCACAGCGAAATTCATACGAACCAAACCACCGGGGGATAAATGCACCAATCGAGATTGACTATTCCGTTCTTTAAACTTGCGATTGGGTGCGAAGGTGTAACCTGGAATGCTGCTGAGATCCAAAACCCCCGTGCGATACCCCGAGATCACATTCGCTACGGAGAACAGGCCATTGGCATCAGTTGTAATGCGATTACCATCATCTAAAATCACAACGGCATTGGGAATTCCAGGTTCACCGGGCTGTTGTTCACCATCAAAGTTTTTATCCTCAAACACGCGGCCTATCAGGGTACCGCAATCCGAGAGTAATCCAGGGCGAATCCGAAGCTGGTGGGAGGCGGGGCCGTCTTTGACGGTTTGCTGGTTATCCGCACGGCGACCTTGAACGGAGGCTAGATTTTTACCATTGCCTCGAATGGCGTCGGGGGTGAGGGTCGCGGCGTAGGCGATGTTGATAATTTGAACTTGGTCGATCGTTTGAATGCCGGGTAAATTGACCCCATTCAGGTTGAACACTAAGCTTCTACCGTTGGCCGTTGCTTGAATAGGTAGGGATTGTTTTTGGTACTCTGCCTTAGCTGAACCTTCACGGTATCGGAAGCCAAAGGGTAATTCATCCGTTACCTGCAAGTTGTTCACTACGGAGCTAGAGAGGTTACGGAGGGTCAGTCGGTAGACCACCGTGTCCCCCGGTTGCGCCGCTGCCCGATCCGCCGTTTTCACAATTTGCACTTCCTGGGCTTGGCACACACTTGCATTCAGATCCAACGCTGCCAAAATTAGGGAAGTTGTTGCAGCGTTAGACACCTGTATACTGCCAGTCATGGAACTTTGGTTACCATTAGACGTAACGGGTCTCCCGTCCAAGGATGTGGCAGTGTAGGCCACGACATCCCCATTTCTAGAATCAATCCGAATTTGAATCCGCCGTTGACTATAGATTGAATTCGGTGGAGTATTAATGACCAAAATATAGGTTCGCCCAATATCCAACTGGCCACGATTGGGATCTAAGAGAAAGTTATAGGTTCCGTCACTACTGGGGGGCAAAAAGTAAGGATTACTATTTTCAGTATTCGGCGCAAGTCCTTGCAATACCCCATTATTAGGAACATCCGGGAGTTCCGTTCGCGTTAGGGAGACAAGCTGCCCTAAACTCGTTCCCGTCGGATCGTTGGGATTCGCCTCATACAAAGCCGTACTAAATCCAGCATAGTTGGGCAATACTTCACCGGCACAACCCACAATACGGCCTAAGGGGTCAATCAATTGAGCGGTTACTTGACTTTGGATCTGCCCGGTCACGCCTTGAAACTGCTGGACTTGGGGATATTTAGCCTGCGATACGGTGCTGTAACCATAGGCAGCTTGGTTCACAAGTGGATAGGTTTCTGTGGGTTGGGATACTTGCTGGGCTTGCGCAGCCGATGCCCAGGGATTCGCAACGCCATTGGCCACAACCAGAAGTGCTAACCAAAAGGTTGATTTTTGAGGAGCGATTTTCTGAAAAACGCGACGGGAAGAACAAAATCGTGGCGGCATGGTGAGAGCAGAGTAAAGTCTAGCAATTCGCAAGTTCGTTAACAGGTTTGTTTGTTAACAGGCTGATTCAATCAGTTAGTCAACCAGGTGAATCAATCTAGTTATGCTGTGAGCAGAAATTTGAGGGAGGTAGATGATTACAGGGATTAGTTGATTAATGGGGGTGAGTGAACCAGCGATCGTGGGATTTGCTCTAGACTGCAAACACTTGACTGCAAACACTTTCCCGCCGACAGATATTCTCAAGGGGAAATTCATGGTGCTGTTTAATCGCCATGCACTTCCCCACTCACCCTTAGCGCACTCTAACTTGGTAAGCAATGTTGACATTTCCACCAGGAGCCAGTTCTCCGCCCCACTGCCAACGAATGTGGGTATAGCTTTCTGCGGGGGCAGGGCGATTTTCCACCTTGCCATTAGCCGTCCGGACAGGAACGGTCGGATTGGCTACAAAGCTCTTACCGCCATCAATGCTATAAATCACATCCGCACCTTTGCCCTTAGCAGCGGAATTCATCACATAGGTGGTGCCTTTGGGAACCGGCTGAGTGAGGGCGAATTTTCGAGCAGCCCGATTCCCTTGATTCTTGCCCGTTAAGGAGTATCGCAAAATATCCCCAGGACGGGCAGAATTTTGGCCCCCGATCGCTTGCCAGGTGACTTGTTCTTGTCCCTGGGAGTTGCGAGCGACAAGACGTTTTTCAGCGACTAATTGCAGGCGCACATCCGGTCGTTGGGCATTTTGCGCGATCGCAGACCCACCGAAAAAGCCCTGGGAAAAGAAGGCAGCATGGCCGATCGGCGCTGCTAACACCAGCGCTAAGGTAGAAAAACCGAGAATCAATGAACGTTTCATAGGAATGAGAAAATCTGGGGGTGACAAAATGACTGGAAAGTTCAAAACCAGTGAGTTCAAAACCAGTGAGATTGAGTCGGTGGGATTGAAGCGGTCTATCGATCGTGACTTCAGTCCTTGAGCGCCTAGACCGCACCAATCTTCGCTACACCGTGGAGTATTCGCTAAACCATGGTGTGTAATGAGACACTAGTTCACTAGTTGATTTTGCGCTTGAAGGTGAAGGAACCACTCGCGCCCGGTTGAATCACCACACCCGGCCTGTGAACATACTCCACAACGTCAGCGGCCTTCGTTGTGCCCGTTTGCTCACCTGAAGGATTGTAGGTCGTCGTTCCGTAGGTCACTACTACTGAGCCAGTGACATGGCTGGTAATAATTTCCCCGTTGAGTTCCTGTGCCCAAGTGTTAGTACCGTTGTCACCATTCTCAGTAATCGTGATGTTTTGAGCATCCAGAATGATGTTGCCAGTGCCAACTGGTGCAATGGAGATGTTTTCGTAGGTAATCCGATACTCGATCGTCCGACCCGGTGCAGCCTTAGAAGCCAACAAAGCATTGTTATCGGTATACGCTTGCAGCACAGTCGTGCCATCAGTATCCAGGATTTGCGCCTGTTTACGTAGCTTCAGATAACCGACGTAGACCCGATCGATCGTCCGGTTTTGGGTCGTTTCAGCGGGATCAGGACGAGAGTCCCCATCAACATCCTTGAAGGCATAGATGGGAATCGAGTAACCAACGCCAGTATCCGTAGACTGCGGCGTTGCACCAGGTAAATCTACTGAAACGCCATAGTTGATGGTTTGTCCCGGAGCCAGTGTGGGAATCAGAATCGCTGTTCCTGACTCAAACACAAAGTTGCCAACCCCTGCATCATAGCGATACACCGCACTCTGTCCACCATAGGTAATCGTCACTTTGGTGCCATCGGGAGGCAGGATTTCTTGGGAACTCGGTGTGAAACCCAAAGTATCCGGCACCAGCAAGATATTGGTCAGTGGGTTAATGGTGTCGGGGTTGCTGATCGAGTTTTGGAAGGTGGCATCGATGGTAGTAGCCGTGAAGTCTACCGTTTGACCCGGTGCAATATTAGCAGGCACATTCGTGCTGCGGTTAGTGAAGTCATCGTTGTTATTGGTTGGGCCAACGGCACCAGGCACACCTGCGGGGCCATTCAGCACCGTTCCCGGCAGCGCTACGGTGTAGACGTTATCTTCCCCACCAGGGCCAACGCCGCTGTTGTCGTTATTGTTGTCTACGCCATCGTTGGTTGGATTGGCTTGCCCCGTGGGAACGTTGTTAGAGCCTGGGGTCAGGATTGTACCACCAGGCGGAACAAAGGGGGAACCATTGTCGTTAAAGTTCGAGGGATTTTGGTCACCGGATTCGTCATAGACCAGAGGAGCCGTCGGGCCTGTATTGCCTTGAGTTTGCCCCATCACTTGAGCAATGTTGGCAATGTTGACAGGGGTAGTGGAACCTACAGGAATGCCACTGGTAATCACCTTAAATTCAAACCCTGTGACTGTGGTGCCTTCGTTAATGGGGCCATTCACGCCAGTGTCGTAGACGAAACCAATCCGGGTAGCCGCTGCACTGAACGTGGTAGACCAGTTCGCTTGGGTTGCTGGAACACTCAGGGCATCAGTGGTGTAGACCGCAGTCCAGTTAGCGGGTGCTTTTACGTCAGCAGCACTGGTCAGTGCCGTACTAGTGGGAACGGCATCAGAAACCAAAACACGGTTTGCGCCAACGCCATTTACCGTAATCCCTACCAACTTACCAGGAGTAATTCCGACGCTACCTGCAGGAGCCGTAGATTCTACCTCTAGACCCAGTCCATAGGTGATGATGTCATCCTCTAACTTCGCTGGGTCTTGCGCATTCACCGCGAGGCGATTCTTCAGAATTGTCGCCAAGGCTTGGGCTTGGGAACCAACGGTTACCGTTTGTACTGCACTGGCTTCCCGTTCTGCCGAGGCCGGTAATACTGCAGAGGCAGGCCCCGTTTCGCCAGCATAGTCCACCGTTCTGACTTCGGTGTTCAGGGCATTATCAGGAGCATCGGGTTGGTTCTGGGTCGCGGTGGTGTTATCGTTCGGGCCAGTGTCCCCCAATCGCACGACAATGTTTGCACCGGAAGCAGCCAAGTTACTAACCGTGACAGGAACGCTGACCACATAGGAAAATCCAGCGGGGAGAACACCAGCGGGGTTAGCACCGATCGCGGGGAGACCTGCAATACTACCAGTAGGATTCGCAGTCACGGCTACGGGTGCGAAGTTCGTCCGATTGCCATTAGCATCGATGTAGCCCGTAATGAAGGTTTGGGTTGCGCTTCCAGGCCCGGTGACTGACGGTGTGGGCGGAATAAATAATTGAGTGGTATCATTCCCCGCGTTCTCAACCTTAAATTCGTAGTTGATGACATCGTTGGGTAAGACACTGCCGCCGTTCTGGTCGATCGTTGCCAAAGGTGTAACAAAGACACCCGCCACTTCCGCGATCGTGACTGTTACGGTATTAGAAGTCGCGTTAAACGTGGTTCCATTAGGATCTTCATAGGTCGCTGTTGCAGTGTTGCTAATGGGCGTCCCCACTGGAGTTTCAGCAAGCAGAGGTAAGGCCAAAGGAAGTGTGCTACCCACCATTAAAGTAGCAGCTAGCAAACGGCGATAAGCCGCACGATTTTTAACTTGCATAGATTTCGTCAGAAAGATACAGATATGTCTCAGGTGCAGAAGACTTCGGGCAGATCAAGACTAGTGTTGCTAGCCACTGATGCTGAGACCCAGGGAGATGCTGACACTTCAGCGATCCAACACGGTAAGCAATCCAAAGCATTGACAAGATTACCAACCTTTAAGAAGCGTTGATGAATCAAAAATGCTCGCTTATTCTATTGCTGGAAACACACAAGAATCAACCACGTTGACTCATTAAAACTACATTTTCAAAGAACATTTTGCCTTCTGAATGGTTAGCTTTTGTCATCCGCTATTGATTTATTCCTAATCTACCCTTAGTAACAGGAATGAAACGCAACATTCCCAAAAGTTAGTTGTAACCACTAGGGTTTCACAAAAAATAGCTTAGTCAAAAGCTATGAAATTAGGGATTTCACTGAAGCTAAAAATCCTAATTTCATGTAGAGCTAGAACTGATTCTACACATTGATTACTATAGCTATCTAATACGCTTTTAGACGGTACTGAATCAATACAACAGTTAGAAACAGAAGGTTGATAAGTGATCGCATGAACCTATTCTAGTTGCATATTCAGGTTATCTGTCATTCACACTAGATAATCCTTGCCAAGCCAGTCAAATCACTCATCTTGCTTGGCTAATTGGAAAAAGTGAAGAACCAGGGAAGGTTTCAATCAACTATCTTACATCGTTCTCCAAAAATCTTCCAATTAATTTTTCCAATGAAAGTTTGAGCCAAACCTTTACCACGCTAATTGAATCATTGAAAAGTGGACAAGTGGAGTACTGAGAGAACGATCGCTGATTAAAGTCGTTCGGGTTCAGCAGAAATTACAGATTATAAATTCTTGTTTTGTAAATCTCATTCTCACCAATCAACGGCAAGATTAATCCGATCGATCAAGCCATCGATTACAGCAGATTACGTAACGATAAAAACAGATACAACGCCTGAAGCCTGTTCTACTCTGGGCTGATGTATCGATCAGTCAAAGCAAAGAGCTGTAATTAATGACTGCTGTTCGATTTTGCATCAGCTTGTTGGATGGGAATTTGGATAATAAATTCAGTTCCTTTATGAGGCATAGAATTACAGAGTAATTTCCCACTATGTTTTTCAGTCACAATTTGATAGCTAATGGACATTCCCATACCCGTCCCTTTACCGATCGGTTTCGTGGTAAAGAATGGATCAAATAAGCGCTTTTGAATAGACTCAGGAATACCCAGACCATTATCTAGAAAACTAATGTTGACATAATTTGGATTGACTCGTTCAGTTTTGATGCGAATCGTACTGGGGAACTGCTCTTGTTCCTCTAGCGATCGCCCAGTATCTCGTTCTTCCAAAGCATCGATCGCATTCACCAAGATATTCATAAACACTTGGTTAAGCTGACCGGCAAAACACTCCACTTCTGGTAAATCACCATAATCTTTGATCACCTGAATTTCACCGCGATTTGTTTTTGCTTTCAGGCGATTTTGCAGAATCATTAACGTACTATCAATTCCATCATGAATATTCACCGCTTTGTATTCTGCTTCGTCAAGCCGAGAAAAGAGTCGGAGGGATTTCACAATTTCTCGAATTCGTTCTGTGCCTACTTTCATTGATCCAATAACCTTCGGTAGGTCTTGGCAGAGAAAGTCGATATCAATTTCCTCAATTTTTTCTGAAATCGCTGGAGTCGGCTGGGGATAATAATCTTGATAGAGCTGAATCAGCTCTAATAAATCTTGAATATAATCTTCAGCATAGCTCACATTGCCATGGATAAAATTGACTGGATTATTAATTTCATGGGCAATTCCAGCCACAAGTTGCCCTAAACTGGACATTTTTTCACTTTGCAGCATCTGCGTTTGAGTGCGTTGCAGTTCTTGCAAAGTTTGCTGTAGTTCTTGGCTTTTAGCTCGACTCTCCGCATAGAGATCAGCTTGATCGATCGCGATCGCCAATTGATCTCGGACTGCTAGTAAAAGCTCTACCTCACTTTCTGCCCAAGGTCGCACAGATGCATGATTGACACAGATAATCACCCCAGTCCGTTGGCTATTCGTTCGAAGCGGTAACAATATTTCCGACTGCGCCCGAATAGATTGTAAGAAAGCGCGGTGAATTGGCTCTTCATACTGACTGGCATCATCAATGCATAAAATTGTCTGTTGATCCAAAATGGATTCCACAGGCCCAACCAGCGATGCAGCATACATCCCTAAACCGCTAGACACTCCGTCTAGTTTGGCTTCTTGCACCATAATCCAATAGGGAATCCCTTGATGCACTTCATACCATGCAAAGGCGCAGTGATCGATCCCCAAGACTTCTCGAATCGATTGAATCGTGGTCGCAATCACGGTATCTAGATCGAGGGAGTTCCGGACTTGATTCGTCAGTTGATTGAATAACGTTTGTCGATCGGCATAGTCTTGCAGCGCTGCTTCTGCTAACTTTATTTCCGTAATATCAAACGTCGTCCCAATAAATCGATGAATGTTCCCATGACTATCTCGCACTGGATTATGGGTTGTGACCCACCAGGAATACTCTCCGTCAAGGCTGACGCATTCTTCATAGCTGCCCGAAGTCCCTGACTTCAAGTATTCCCGTAATCGTTGGCGCTCTAATGCTCCGATCTCCTCTCCATAGACTTCTTCGGGTGTTTTTCCAGCAATTTCTTGGCTCGATCGGCCCGCTGCGATTTCGGCCGCCGTATTCCACCCGCTATACCGAAAATCACCATCTGGCAGGACATCCACCACAAAAATCGGCTGCACGGCCCCTTCATAGACCGTCCGCAAAAAATTTTCTTGCTCTTGTAATTTACGTTCAGCAATCTTACGTTCTAATTCTGCCCCCACTCGAGTTGCAAAAATTTGCAGGATAAACTTGGCAGTTTCAAGATTATCAGTCAGTGGCCTAATATCTAAAATGCCAATATTCCCAATTTTTTTACCTTGAGAATCAACAATGACTGTTCCCAGGTAGCTTTCAGCATTCAGTATAGCTAAGCTAGAAGCCTCAGGAAAGCGAGATTGGAGCGAGTGTGGAAAAATCCCCCAGTTCTCTTGGAACACGCAATTGCATGGGGTTCCAGCAAGCTCGAACTCATAGGGTTCAATAAAGTTTTCCCCATTCCAAAGGGTCAACATTCTGGTGGTCTGATAGCTATCATCCACTGATTCCGTAATAAATGCATATTTAACTTGGACAATTTCCGCCAAATGCTGCACACAGGCCCGCAGAAATTCGTCTCCCGTCTTCGCGAGAGTGCCTTCCACAATGAATCGCAACGCTGTTTCCTGTTGCTTGCGATCGTTTATGTCGCGCAAAACCCCTTGCAGGGCGATGACTTGACCTTGAGCATCCTTGACTGGCGCAATGTTAACCGATAACCAAATCCAGCGGCCATCCTGATGGGTATTACGAAATTCTAGACCCGAAATACTTTCTCCAGTGTGTATAACCTTCTGATTGGCCTCTAAACACTGTGGTAAATCCTCCGGATGCACCATGGGAACGAAGGATTTGCCCACCCAATCCTCTGGCCGATAACCCAGTAATGCCTGCACACCCGGTGCAAGATAGGTCAACGTTCCATCTAGAGTCCAAATACCGATGATATCGTGAGCATTTTCCACCAAGCGGCGGAACTTAGCTTCACTTTCAGCCAGAGCCACCTCTGCCGCTTTACGCTCCGCTTCTAACTGAGCTCGTTCGGTAATATCAACCAGCGTGACCAAAAGCTGTTCTACTCGATCGTGGTTGAGCAGGGGACTCACGGTCAGCATCCACCAAGTTTCCTGGCCATCACGGGTTAAACATTCTTCAAAGACTTGGGACTGCTGGGACTGCACACAACTCTGATAGTGCTGACGGTAGCGTGCAGCTGTCTCCAAAGGAAAAGCTTCCGTCAGAGTCTTTCCCAACAGTTGATCAACGGGCACCAAGCACGTCCGTGCAATAAACGGATTAAACGCTTTAAAACGAAAGTCCTGCCCCTCCTCCAACACATCCAACACGTAAATCCCATAACTCACCCCTTCCCATAGACTCTGTAAAAACTGCAATTGATGGCGAGACACCTCTAACCAAGAGTCCTGTAGAGATTTTTGCAGTGAGGCTTCTAGGGAAGTTTGAACAATGTTAGAGCCAAGCTTTACATCTGGATCGACCATGAGTCTTCACTGGTTTGGAAAAGGGCTGAGGGCTGGGATCTTAGGAAGCCATTTGGATAAACAGGATGGACATAGTAGCCGATCAACGCCGATCAGCGCAGCAGCAATCAACGGAGTCTACCGAATAGAACGCCGATCACACCTGTTTAGCATGCCCGATCCTGAGTAAAACTTAACATCTATTCCCTAGGATTTTGGAGGGTTCATTCCTAAATTGGGTCAAACCTCTGGATTTCGTCCAACTAAATGCCACACTTCCATAGGTCCTTTCCCTTTGACTACGATCGACCCCTGGGATTGACAGATAAAGTGGGATGCAAGGTATTCATAGGTCGTTTGACTAATTTGCACACAACCCGGTTCACCGTGGGATTCCATGCGGCTAGCCGTATTCACCGTGTCACCCCAAAGATCATAGAGAAATTTTTTGCGGCCAATCACCCCGGCGACCACAGAGCCCGTATGAATGCCGATGCGCAAATTGACGGGATAGCCGGTTTGCTGGGCAAAGCTTTTTAAATAGTGCAACATATCCAAGGCTAAGTGGGCCAGGGCCTCCGCATGATCTTCCCGTGGCGTGGGCACACCAGACGCCACCATGTAGCAATCCCCAATAGTTTTAATTTTTTCCAACCCATACTGTTCTACAAGCTGGTCAAAGTGGGAAAACATTTCATCTAATAAATTCACCAATTCCGTTGGTGATAGTTGGGAAGACAAGGGCGTAAAGTTGACAATATCCGCAAATAAGATACTTGCGATCGCGTATTCCTGGGCGATCGTGCTGGGATCTTGCTTCAGTCGCGCCGCGATCGATTGGGGCAGAATATTCAGCAGCAGGCTTTCCGATTTACGCTTTTCGTAGGCAAGGGCGCGGCGTTGCAGGAAATCGATGCGGGCGGAAACTTCTAACAAATAACCGACCAACATGCCTGCAAAATTAATCATTCCTAGGTAGAACAAATTCCCCAGAACAAAGATTAGCCCCGATTCCGACTGAAGCATTTGCTGACTAAACAACGCAATAAATGCATAGGTTAACCAGATAATCCAGCCGATCGTACTGGCATAGATAAACCGAATCCGACAAAAATGAATGCCTAGGATAATAAAGACAAAGCCCATAAAATACAGTCGGTATCCGGGCTCCTCTGGCTGGGCAATTGCAGCAATCATCACAATGCCTAAACCACCCACCAATTGCACCGTGGTGATTGCAACTTGCATCACCCGCTGAAAATTTCGAGAAAAGCTAAAAATAATAATTGCTGTGAAGGCTGGACAAATAAAACCATAGCGAATTAGCCACGCAAAATGACGGGTAATAGGCAAATTGAAAAAATCAGCCACTCCAAATGCCCCGTAGCCAATTAGAAAAGCGATTAAGACAATTCGAATGAAAAATATAGAATTTTGATAATAAAAACTTTGAAAACGTCTTTCTAGCTCCTTTGGAAATTTCAGCTGATAGGCTAACGGCAATAACGCTGATAAATCCTGTTCTGAGAGTTCATCTTCGGTATGAGCCGTGGGAAAAATAGGAAATTTAGGAAATTGACGAGACTCCGATTCCATGAAATGCCTTCTCTGACTGTAGTTCTGACTGTAGTTCTGACTGTAGTTCTGACTGTAGTATTGGTCGATCGCACTATCCTGAGGTCACAGGCGAACCGGAATCCAGCAGAATTCCCCGCCCAATTCTCGCTCAAGGTCTGACTTAGCCCAAGAGCAGCGAATCATCCGCGAGGTCGGCCCCTTGCAATTGCTCAAACTGCTGAAGTAAGTCGGTGACTGTTAGCCGCGATCGTTCTGGCCCCGCAATATCGAAAATGATTTTGCCACCATGGAGCATGATGGTGCGATCGCCCAAGGACAGAGCTTGTTTCATGCTATGGGTCACCATGAGGGTGGTGAGTTGGCGTTCAGCGACGATCGTGCGAGTCAAATCCAGGACGTATTCTGCGGTTTTGGGATCTAAGGCCGCCGTGTGCTCATCCAAGAGCAGGATTTGGTTCGGCGCAAGAGTGGACATCAACAGGCTAATGGCCTGACGCTGACCGCCGGACAGTAACCCCATGCGATCGCCCAAGCGTTTTTCCAGTCCTAAGCCTAGTCGCGCTAGTTGATCACGAAATTCCGATCGTAGTTTGGGTGAAAGGGCCAGCCCTAAGCGACGAGATTTGCCCCGGCGATAGGCCAAGGCCATGTTCTCTTCCACGGTGAGGTGCGGGCAGGAACCGGCTAGGGGATTTTGGAAAACCCGCGCCACGAGCTGAGCCCGCTGATGGGTTGACCAACGGGTTACGGCTTGGCCTTCAATGATGACTTGCCCCCGATCGGGCTTGACTTCACCGCTGATCACATTCAGTAGGGTTGATTTACCCGCACCATTACTGCCAATCACCGTAATAAATTGTCCCGTCGGAATCGTTAAACTCAATCCCCGCATCACCGGATTCTCCAAGGGCGTGCCGGGACTAAACGTAACCTCGATCGCTTCTAGCTGAATCATAGGAGTTTATATGAAATCAATAGCAACGAACAAACGACAAAATTAGACAAAAATATACGTTTAAGAAAGCAAAAATCAAACAAGGAACACATCGAGAGTACAAATCACCACTATCACATCTTCCATCGCAAGATTAGCGAAATCTCCACTTGATTCGTTTATACTGCGGTAAGACTAAAGCCAATGCAACGAGAATTGCCGTCACCAAGTTGAGATCCTGCGTTTCCAAACCTAAAAAATCGGTATTTAAGGCCATCGTCACAGCGATGCGATAGAGGATTGATCCCACGATCGCGCCCAGGGTCGCCCAGAAAATCGTCGTGCCGGAAACTACCGTTTCTCCAATAATCACAGCGGCAAGGCCAAACACGATCGTCCCCACCCCTAAGGTCACATCCGCAAAACCATTGACCTGGGCAAATAGTGCCCCTGCCAACGCCACCAAACCGTTACTCAGCGCCATCCCCAGCAGCACTATGTGATGGGTCGCAATGCCCTGGGCCCGCGCCATATCAGAATTTTCCCCAGTAGCCCGCATCGCCAGCCCCAGTTCCGATCGGAAAAAGCGATCGCCCCCCAGCTTGACCAGCACGACGATCGCCAGCAAGACCAAACTGGTGCCAAAGGGAGATAACACCGAGGGCAATTGTTTAAGCCCACCCTCCAGCAACGTCATAACCGTTGTTTGTCCCAACAGGGGCACATTGGGCTGACCCATGATGCGTAGGTTAATGGAATACAAGGCAATCATGGTCAGGATGCTGGCCAGCAGATTTAAAATTTTGAGTTGGACATTGAGCCAAGCCGTACAGAGCCCCGCGATCGCCCCCGCCAGCATTGCAACAACCGTTGCGGCGATCGGGTTCACCCCTTTGACAATCAACGTCGCCGCCACCGCTGCCCCTAGGGGAAAACTACCATCTACGGTGAGGTCGGGAAAATTCAGCACCCGAAAGGATACATACACCCCGATCGCCACCAGGCCATAGAGTAAGCCCAACTCCAGCGCACCGGAGAGCGGCACAATCAAGCGATCGAGGGCATCGGGAGCAATCAAACTGGACAATACCAGAGTCGTCATAGCAAGCCTACCAGGGCGGTCTTGCGTTTTATTTAATCACCTTCGCCGCTTGGGAGAGTACTTTTTCTGGCACCGTCACCCCCATTTGCTGGGCGGATTTGGCATTAATCGTCAAATTCAACTTTGTCGGAGTTTCCACGGCAATCTCGCCCGGTTTTTCGCCCCGCAGCACCCGTACCACCAGTTTGCCCGTCTGCCGCCCCACATCGTAATAGTCAAAGCCCAGGCTGGCGATCGCCCCCCGCTCCACGGAGTCATTATCTCCGGCATACACGGGCAATTTGTTCTGCACCCCCACCTGGATCACCGACTCCAGTGCTGACACAGCGGTGTTGTCTGTGGGAATGTAAATGGCATCGGTGCGACCAATTAAACTCTTCGCCGCATTGGCCACTTCGCTGGTGTTGGCCACCGTAGCTTCTACCACTTCCAGCTTTTGATTGGCCGCCGCCGCCTTCAGCAATTTAACGAGGGAAACCGAATTAGATTCGCCCGCGTTGTAAAGCACACCAATCCGCTTTACCTTGGGCGTAATTTGCGTGATTAGTTGCAGGTGCTTGTCCACCGGAGTCAGGTCACTCACACCGGTAATTAATCCACCGGGTTTTTGCAAGTTACTCACCAACTTAGCGCCTAGGGGATCGGTCACCGTTGAGAATACCAGCGGCAACTTGGGGGCAGCCGCAGCCACGGCCTGAGCCGAGGGGGTGGAAATGGCCACCACGACATTGGGATTATCCCCGGCAAACTTCTTGGCAATCTGGGCCGCCAAACTCGGGTTGCCCTGGGCGCTTTCCCACTGCCATTTCAGGGTTTGATCGGGCTGATAACCCGCCTGGATCAGTTCTGCCTTGAGGCCATCGCGCACGGCATTGAGGGAGGGATGTTCCACAATTTGGGTGACGGCGATCGCAGGGGCCTTCGCTTGTCCCGGCGTTGTCGCAGTTTGGCCACAGCCGTAGGTGAACAGTCCGGTGAGCGTTGTTGCTGCGATCGTCGATCGCCCCAGGAATAAGGGCCATCTAACGGGGCGATCGGACTGCGGCTGGATCAATCCCAATGGTTTCATCATCCTTCCTCTCAATGGCGTAGGGGTCGATCGGGGAGGCGGGTTTGGCAACTAGGTGTTCACAGATCTAGGTATTCACAGATCACCTGAAGATTCGGTTCCTAGGCTCGCACAGCTTCCAACAAACGGGAGAAGTAGAACCGAGTTTTGGTCATCTCATTGCGATCAATCTTCCAGCCCTGCTCTTCCAAAATCTTAACCACATAGGATTCCGGATGGAGGTAAGCGCGGGTGGCTTTGCTGGGCCCTGGGAAAAAGTCACCAATCCGTTTTAGCAGCGAATAACAGAGCGTCTTGGGCGCAAAGCTGAGAATTAAGCGCGATTCTGCTAAGGAACTGAGGTGGGCAATCATTTCCCCCGCCTTGTCCGGTGGATAGTGGATCAGCACATCTAGACAAATCACCGTGTGGTATTTGCCGTCTAGGGTTTCCAAATCCTGGGCATGGAAGCTGACATTGGATTGGGCTTCCCCCAGTTCTTGGGCAGCCCGTTCCTGGGCCTCACCGACCATTTTTTCGGAAATGTCGCTAGCAAACACCTTTGCGCCGGCCTTGGCCAGGGGAATGCTGAGGCTTCCCACGCCACATCCTGCATCACAAATGGTGAGATCGCTCACATTGCCATCTTCTTCAATCCAACGCAGTACATGGTCGATCGTTTGCTGGTGACCTTCGCGAATGTCCCGTTGGACTTTGTTGACTTCGTCGGTTTCGCCATAGATTCGTCGCCAGCGATCGAACCCTTTAGAGTTGAAATAGTCTCGAACAACGGTTTTATCGTCAGCTACGTTCATATATCCTGCTTGTGGTCTGATCCTCTCAATCAGATAAATCCTATCAGGAACCGACCAGCCCAACCGCCATAAATCTCTTCTCCACCGCTCTCTTCTCCGCCGCTCTCTTCTGGCCATCGCTGACCAACCTTAAATTGATCCGCAACTTATACAGCCGCACATAAACTTACACCACAACTTACGCCGCCCCACATCCCAGACGTAAGGGTACCGCCCCATTACCAGACCCATTTTTTGAGAAATTTTTTTGAGAAATTTTTTTGAGCACACTGATGCCCTAGCTTTTGAGCAAACTGGTCGCCCGATCGTCACAGCTAATTTCAGGCAGAGTACTGTATACCCATGAATGCCCAGCGATGGATACCCATAGACATTACTCAATGTCAAGACTATCACACCCCTCTCATACAAACTTTAAAAACAAATAGACTACGGACTCAAACTATTCGAATAATTTTCATCCTCTTCCATCCACTGAAAACCCAGTCATCAAAGGGATTAGGAAAAGTCAGAAAAAAATCCAAAGGTGAAAAAACTGCTATTTCCTAGAAAAATCCCCGCAATTTGGTGGAAAGAGCCTTATATGTTCTGAAAATACCAATTATTCAGTGGAAATTGGTAACACGATCGGTATAAATACTCCTTTAAACAGGTTAAGTTTTCATATAGAGATTGTATTGATCCCGTTTTTTCATCTATCTTGAAGAATAAGCAAGAATTTCCCCAGGTAAAACTTGAGGCAACATAAATGTTTAGTGTTGCCATAAGTCATTTATGGTGTTTTTTTGCTGTGACAAACTGATCTGAGTATCTGTGGGGCACTGAGTGGGTGCCCTTTTTATTTTGCCTCTCTTTCCCCCATGCTGTAGAGTCCAGTGATACAATTTTATATTTTCTGTAGAAAATCACCCTCCAATTTGGGACATGGTTCGGGTATACAGTCCTGTCGTTCCCGATTCCCGTAGCTTGTAGTTAATTTCTGGCTTGAGATCAAGCAAGGCTTTAACCTGTTCTCGCAGGTGCTCGATTTCAATCCCTTGGCGCAGTTGACTCCGCAAATCAATCTGCCCCATTTCATTCAGCAAGCAAGGACGCAGCCACCCATCCGCCGAGAGGCGCATCCGGTTACACCGATCGCAAAAGCATTCGGACATCTGACTGATAAAACCTACAGTTCCCTTGGCTCCGGGAATTTGGAAGATGTCGGCGGGGCCATTACCGCGCACCTGGCCCGTGGCTAATCCCCAACGATCGCGAATCCGTTGCCGCAAGTCCTCAGAGTTGATCCAGCCCCGATCGTGGAACAAATCATGGTTACCGATCGGCATAAATTCAATAAACCGCACATGCCAGTCCCGATCGATCGTTAAGGCGGCCAAATCTAGAATTTCGTGATCATTCACACCGGGTATCACCACCACATTGAGCTTGAGGGGATTAAAGCCCACACGATAGGCGGCTTGGATGCCATCCCAGACCGCAGACCAGCGCGATGGCCCCCGGTTGCCAATAATGCGATCGAAAATGTCCGGCTCCAAGGAATCCAGACTGATATTGAGCCGTCGCAATCCAGCATCATATAAATCCTGGGCTTTTGCCGCCAGGAGAAACCCATTGGTGGTCATGGACAAGTCCTGGGTTTCCGGCCATTGGGCGATCGATCGGACTAGCTCCACGACCTGTGGATGAATCAGCGGCTCACCCCCCGTCAAGCGAAACCGCGTAAACCCTAGGGGGAGAAAAACCCCGCGCAACAGGATGAGCAATTCCGCTGGAGTGAGGAGCTGAGGTGAGGGCGCGTACTGAATATCTGCGTCCTCTGGCATACAGTAGGTACAGCGAAAGTTGCACCGATCGACAAGACTAATCCGCAGATAATCGATCCGATTCATAACCATCCCAGGCCAAGCGACTCTGTGCCAATTGTTAAACTTGATCTCACCTTAACGCTAAGCTGTGGCATCTTGCTTAGATTAAACATCAACCTCGTTCTCCCTTGGCTGCTCGATCGCGTCTATGAATCCTACTGACTTAGCCTTCACTTCTGCGCTGGAACAAGCTCGGTTAATTCGAGAAAAGGTCATCTCCCCCCTGGAACTGACCCAACTCTATCTCGATCGCATTGAACGGTTAGATCCCCAACTGGGGGCTTTTTTCCATGTAGCGGCGGAACAAGCCTTGCAGGATGCCCAGGCCAAAACCGAACAGATCACCCAGTGCAGCGCCGATTTACCGCCCTTTTTCGGCGTCCCCACCGGCATTAAGGATCTCAATTCCGTGAAAGATATGCCCTGTTGCTACGGCGTCAGACTGTTGCGCAACCGCATCGCCGCCCAGGATGATTTGGTGACGACCAAGATGAAGCAAGCCGGGTTTGTGATTCTGGGGAAAACCTCCACATCCCAACTGGGTGCACTGCCCTACGTGGAACCGCCGGGTTTCGCACCCACCCGTACCCCCTGGAATTTGGCTTACTCCGCCGGGGGATCGAGTGGGGGCGCGGGGGCAGCCGTAGCAGCGGGGCTCTGTGCCGTGGCACCGGGAACCGATGGCGGGGGATCAGTGCGAATTCCAGCGGCCTGTTGCGGATTAGTGGGCCTCAAGCCGTCGCGGGGGCGCGTCTCCTGTGCGCCGGTGGATGAGTATTTTAGTGGTTGCGTGGTCAGTGGCACCCTGGCCCGATCGGTGGCGGATGCAGCCGCATTACTAGACGTGTTGGCAGGCTATGAAGTCGGCGATCCCTATTGGTTGCCCAATCCCAACACCAGTTTTCTGGAAGCGACCCAGCACGACCCCGGAAAACTGCGCATTGGCTTTGCCACCCAGATCCCCCCCCTGGGAGACGCCTCAGCGGATTGCCGAGAGGCGGTGTTAAAAACTGCCCATCTGTTGGAGTCGATCGGCCATACTGTCGAACCGATGGAGTTCGGAGCGTTTGAATTTGGTGAGATGATTGAGCCCTTTCGTTTGGTGTGGCAAATCCATAGCGATGTGGGCATTCCAGGCATTTTTCTGGAAAAGGTGAACCGAGATCTTTGGTTCAAAGCTCAATTCTTCCGGGCAGGCAAGTATATTCAAGTGCGGCAACGGTTGTATGCGTTTGCACGGCGAGTCGTCCAGGTCTGTCAACCCTATGATCTGGTGGTGTTACCAACATTGATGTATCCCGACTTACAGGTAGGGGCTTGGAAACGACTGAGTGCCCAGCAAATCCTGCAAAAGGTGATCCATTGGATTGCCCCTTGTCCAGCCTTTAATGTCAGTGGGCAACCCGCGATCGCGCTACCCATGGGATTTACTCCAGCGGGAATTCCGGTGAGTGTACAACTCGTCGGTCGCCCAGCGGCTGAATCTAGCTTAATTGCCGTAGCAAGACAACTAGAAGCGATCGTAGATTGGCAACAACAGCGTCCAACGATCGCACTCTAAAGGTTCCAGTCAAACTCTAAAGGTTCCAGTCAATAGGACCTAGACCCATTTGAAAAAGGTTCTATGAATACGAGATCGCAACAGTGGATGACTCAGAATCTTAAGATTGCTTATTTTTAGAACTGAAGTCGATTCAAGGATGTCCGTTATATTTTTAAAAACGCATCTACTTCCTTTTGAAGGACGCATCTACGATCGCATGAGAGCAATTAATTCTGTAGAAGCACAGGGACTTGATCATCAGACTCAACTCCAAGCGTGTCTCAATTCATCCAGTGGAAACGGCCAATGAGGAATCCAGCAACATAAAGCATGGATTGCCACACTGACCCCAAAGATTCACGAATGAACCATAGATAAGAAAACTTGAATTCAACACCACCTGAATGAAGGAGGAATTAAAGAACTAAATGGTAATTAACGATCGATAAAACTGTCCGTATCAAAAGCTTCAATACACCCAAAATTCAATCCACAGAAGCCCCAAACATCTCTCCGAAGACAGAAAGAATTCCACCAATTAGCAGTCGTTAGTGATGAATTTGCCTAGGGTTATAGTGTAGAAGCGATAGGGGCTTTTATACTAGGCAAACAGATTAACCAGCAATCAACTGGTGATCAGTTGCTTCGTGATAGGCTAGGGTATTGATTATGGTATTAGCGACAATATTGCTAATTGGTTCATCAATGAAATTTTTCCGCGCTCTCAGTATCAAATCCAAGCTCATTGTAATGTTACTGATTGTCAGCGGGTGTTCCATTGGAATTACTGCATTTCTAGGATATCAAAGTGGTCGCGTCAATCTAACCAATCGTATCTTCAACCAACTCACTAGCCTCCGCGCATCCAAAGGCTATCAGATTGAGTCCTACCTCAGAACCCTGCGCTCCCATACCCAAGCCCTCAGTGCCGACTTAACTGTGATTGAAGCCCTGCAGCAATTCGATCGCGCCTACCAACAACTGGAACAAGCCCCCATCAGCCCAAAGGCACAACAGGAATTACGCCAATACTACAGCCGGGAATTCCTCCCCCGCCTCGCCAAAACGGAGCAAGGCACCCCCGTTCTCTCCGCCTACCTGCCGCCCAATCCCGCCGCCCAATATTTGCAGTATCACTACATTGCTAGCAATCGCAATCCCGTTGGCCAAAAACATCGTCTCGATACAGCCCCCGATGGCAGTGAATACAGCCGACTCCATAGCAAATATCACCCAATGTTTCGAGAAATTATTGAAAAATTTGGTTATTACGATCTATTTTTAATTAACCCATCGGGCAAAATTGTCTACACCGTTTACAAAGAAACCGACTTTAGCAGTGACCTAACCCAAGGAGCCTACAGCGAAACTAATTTGGCGCGGTTAGTCGCCACGGTGCGACAGGCCAAACAGAAAAACTACGCCCACATTATTGATTTTGCGGCCTATGCACCATCCTACGGAGCTGCTGCCGCCTTCATTGCCGTTCCCATCTTCAAGACAACCCAGCACAGTAGCGATCGGGATAGTGGCACTAGCAACAATGTGAATCCGGAAGGCTCCAATCAAGACATCAGCCAGTTATTTGCCGCAGAATTTCTGGGGGTCTTAGCCGTACAAATTCCCGTCAACGAAATCAACAGCGTCATGACCGGCAATCACAACTGGCAGCAGGATGGCCTAGGAAAAACTGGAGAGACCTATTTAGTCGGGGCCGATCGATTGATGCGATCACAGTCTCGCTTTCTCGTCGAAGATAGTGCCGGATACCTCAAGAAGCTTCAGGAGCTAGGTGCTTCTCCCACAACGCTCAAACGGATTGAAGCCTATAAAAGCACAATTCTAGAGCAAAGGGTCGATACCCGAGCCGTGAACGCAGCGCTGTATGGTAAGCAGGGTACAGAAATCATTCAAGATTACCGCGATGTTGCAGTGCTGAGTTCCTATGCTCCTTTGCGAATTGAAGGCTTGAATTGGGTCATTCTTTCGGAAATGGATTTAACAGAAGCCTATGAACCCATTTCTTCCTTTGCCTATCAAGTCCTCATTTCAGCAACTTTATTAATGTTGCTACTAACGTTATTAGCAATGGCGATCGCTAATTGGTTTATTCGTCCAATTCAGCGATTGATTAACTATGCCGCTACGATCGAATCCGGTGAGATTGACGCCGTGGCGGAGATTCATTCCCGGGATGAGTTTGGTCATTTAGCCCAGTCATTTAATGCAATGGTGCACAGTCTACGGGTGCAAACCCAATTAGTAGCGCAAAAAAGTCAAGAAAATGAACAACTGCTTCTCAGTCTGTTTCCCGATGCGATCGCGCGGCGACTCAAAAAGGGAGAGAAAGACATTGCAGAACAAATTCCCAATGTTGTTGTTGTTTTTGCAGAATTGACCGGGTTTGTGCAACTCACCGCCAATCTCACCACCCAAGAAAGCGTGACCTTGTTAAACGAGTTGGTCGAAGCTTTTGATAATGTTGGCGATCGCTATGGCATGGAAAAAATAAAAACCATGGGATATAGTTATCTCTCCGTCTGTGGCCTGTCCAATGCCTACCTAGATCACGATAAACGGGCGATTGACTTTGCCTTAGAAATGTTGACGATCCTAAGACGAGCCCAGGTAGACCATGGACTCATGCTGAATGTACGCATTGGGATTAATGCGGGGGATGTGGTGGCAGGAATTGTGGGTAAACATCGCTTCATCTACGACGTTTGGGGCGACACAATTAATATTGCCAGTACCTTGCGATCGGCCTGTCCCGCTGGGGCAATGCTCGTGGCTCCCGCGATTTACGAGCGACTCAAAGATCTCTACGCCTTTGAACCCGCAGAACTCGTCGAACTGGCCCACAATCAACACTTAGTGGCGTGGCGACTCAAACATCCCGCCGCCGTCGGATAATTCCACTACGATCGCGCAGCCTCCAGATCTGATTCACGCTTGCTTGTTGACCCAATTACTCGACTTAACCCAATTACTCGACGACAACACTGATTGATCACGTTCTCTTACACAGACTCACCTTCCCGGTTTTCTTTTGTCCTCAAGAATCAATATGCAATTCGTTCCTGATTCGGTTTTGCTTTGGTCGTTAGCCTTGGTCATCGGCTTTCCTTGCTTAGTGATTCTGCTGGGGGAAGCAATCCAGCGCCAATCGCGACGCCGCCCCGAATTAACCAAAACCTTGGAAATTTTCCGTAATATTGTTTTACCCATCCTCGCAGGACTGTTATTTACCGAGCATGTTTTGCGGTGGAATCCGGACGATCGTCACTTTAAGATTTTAGCGACCTTGTTCTGGATTGCAATATTACATGGTTCCTTGTCGTTACTGAACGCGCTGTTGTTTGAAAAGGCCAGCGAAAATACTTGGCGATCGCGGGTTCCCAAGCTTCTGATCGACCTCTCCCGCTTGGTGTTAATTGTGGTAGGGGCTGCCTTTGTATCAGCAGTCGTGTGGAATGCTGATTTGGCCGGGGTCGCAACGGCGCTGGGGGTCAGTTCGATCGTCCTAGGCTTGGCGTTGCAGGATACCTTAGGCAGCATCATGTCTGGAATTGCCCTGCTCTTTGAACGGCCCTTTGCCGTGGGCAATTGGTTGCGGGTGGGCGATGTGGTTGGTCAGGTGTTGGATATGAATTGGCGATCGGTGCGGTTGTTGACGCTGGAGGGGCATTTGATTGTCATTCCCCATCGCTTGATTAGCAATGAAGTCATCCGCAACTACAGCCAGCCTCAAGAACTCCATGCCGAACGGATACAAATTGGCTTTTCCTATAACGATCCGCCCAATCAAGTCATTCAAGCCCTCCAGGAACTTGCGATTTCCACCCCCGGCATCTTGAGCCACCCTGCACCCCAAGTCTTTACGCTCCAGTACGCAGACTCCGCAATTACCTATGAAATTAAGTTCTACATTGCAGACTATGGAGCAGTGGAAAGCATTCGCAGTCAATTAATGACCCGTCTTTGGTACATTGCCCAACGTAATCAGTTTTCCATTCCCTTTCCCATTCGCACACTGTATCACTACCATGGCCCCACAACGACTCAGCAGGCCGATCGACGTAAATTGGACGATCGCTTACAAAAGATTCCACCCTATATTCCCCTAGAACGCCCCGCAACGGGCCTCGAGGCCGGAATACGATTGCAACATTTTGGCCGAGGTGAACGAGTGATTGTCCAAGGGAAAATGAGTGATCACTTGTACATCATTGTCTCTGGTCAAAGCTGCATGACTTATACCGATGGTCAAGGACAGGAGCATGAGGTGATGTTGCTGCACCCTGGGGACTTTTTTGGGGTGATGGCATTGTTTTCAGATGAGATGAGTCCAGTCACGATCGCGGCGTTAAGTGATTTGGAGGTGATGGCTTTGACATTGGCCATGGTGAATCAGATGATCGATCGGCAGCCCAGTTTTGCCCGAGAAATTGCCCAAGTCCAAGATATTCAGCAACGAGCCTTAGATGCCATGCGACGAGAACGATAGATCTCCCTGAGCCACAGATCTCCCTGGGCCACAGATCTCCCCAGGCCACTACGGTAGATTCCCTGGAATCGATGCCCTCTAAGCCAAAGATTCGCCTAAGATAGGAACGATCGCCCCTCCGCGATCGACCTGTTCCTTTGCGCTAGAGTACCGATCTGCCGTGGTTTCTCCGTCCTCCCGCCCTAATCCCCAAGACACCCACCTCAACCGTGCCCGTGCTAGTCTCCGGCAAACCGTTGTCACCTATTCCCAGCATCTGCGATCGGCCAAAAAGCGCATTCCTAATCCGGGACTGGAAGTGCAGTTGGAAAAAGAACTGGCCCAACTGACTACCACGCTCAACAAGATTGACAATTACGTCGTGCGGATTGCGGTCTTTGGCCTAGTTAGTCGCGGCAAGTCAGCGGTCCTCAATGCACTCCTCGGCGAAAAAGTCCTGGAAACCGGGCCGATTAATGGCGTGACCCAAAAGCCTCGGGTGATTGAATGGACGCCCAAAGGTGGCTTTGTGCCCACGGAAAGTGCCTTGACCGCCCAGAATACCAGCAAGGTGCAAATTGAACTGATCGATACGCCTGGGTTAGATGAGGTGGATGGTCAAACCCGCGCAGAGATGGCTCGGGATGTATCCCAACAGGTGGATTTAATTCTTTTTATCATTGCTGGAGATATTACCCGCACCGAATTCAAAGCACTCTGCGATTTGCGCAAGGCTCAAAAACCGTTGCTGTTAGTGTTTAACAAAATTGATCTCTACCCCGATCGTCACCGTGAGGAAATCTATGAAAGCTTGTTAAGCATGGAGGGGTATGTGGGGGAGAGCCAACCATTGCGGCAGTTGCTATCTCAAGATGAAATTGTTCTGATTGCCGCCGATCCGGCTCCCATGCAAGTTCGGGTTGAGCACACCGACGGTAGCGTGAGCTATGAATGGGAAAAGTTGCCACCCCAAATTGATGAATTGAAAATCAAAATTCTGACCCTGCTCAATCGCGAGGGGCGATCGCTCTTGGCGTTGAATGCCCTCACCCAAGCACGGGATGCCGAACTCCGCATGGCCGAACGAATTGTCAGCGCCCGCAATGCCGAAGCGGAGTCATTAATTTGGAAATTTACAAGGTATAAGGCGATCGCGGTGGCAGCTAACCCAGTTCCACTGCTGGACTGGTTGGGTGGCACGGTTGCAGATTTGATGTTGATCCGGGAATTAGCCAACCTATATGGGTTTCCCCTCACCCGCTATGAAGCAGGCAAATTATTGACGACGATCGTGGCAAGTTCCGGCGGTATGTTGTTGAGTGAAATTTGCAGTGGCATTTTTCTGGGTGCGGGTAAAACGGTCAGTGCCATCACTGCTGCTGAAAACCCGCCGGGACTCGGAGCCTATGCGGGGGTTGCCGTTGCCCAAGCAGGGATTGCAGGCTACGGAGCCTACGCCGTTGGACGGGCAGCCCAAGCCTATTTAGAACGGGGTTGTACTTGGGGCGATCGGGGAGCCAGTACGGTGATTCAAGAAATTCTCAATCAGGTGGAACCCAATACGATTATTTGGCGTATTCGCCAGGAATTAATGTAGATATACTCGATAGCAATCCAAAACACAGCTTCTAGAGCATTTGATACTGTATACAGAACAATGATCGATTACTCGATTTTATGATTCCGGAAGATTATCTGGATCAATACCCTGCGATCGCAAATAGGCTTCGAGGCGCGATCGGGCTTGACGTTCCGTTTCAGCTTCAGTCAGTAACCAATTGCCATCAGCATCACACCAGCGTAACCATTCCTGGGGAATGCCACGAAAAATCCCAGTCCATAGTCCCAGTCCTAGCTTAATTTCAGGTATCCAAATCAGCGGATTTTGAGGCGCGATCGCTTGTTCGGCATAACGTCCATCAACTAATCGGAAATACCGTAATCGTCGATCGGTTTCGTTAAACACCA
>NZ_JACJRC010000029.1 GCF_014697025.1 Alkalinema sp. FACHB-956
GGCGACAGTCTTTACACAGATAATTTTGTTTACCTCTTTGTTTACCGTTCTTACTGATACTAGTGGAGCCACATTCGGGACATTGCATCGGTTTTATCCTCTTTTCATATCCCTATTATGCAACGCCCCCAACACAGTGCAATGCTAAGCAAAGCAATCATCCGACTGAGCCGTTCTGGGGCTTGCAGATGGGTGGATTCCAAACAAAAGCCCCGCGTTTTGAAACACCCGAACAAAGTCTCAATGCCCCAGCGTTGACCGTAATCCCGGATCGACTCGTTGGGTTTAGCATCACTGACCACCACCAGCAAATCCCCAGCCTCGAGCCGCAAGGCCGCCACATAGAGCCAATGCCCCCACAAGCGTCGTCGTTGGCGCAAACGACTGTGTTGCCCGATTTGCAGATGGCTGAATAGCACCTTGGCCGTCAGTTGCCGTCGCCCATCATAGAGTTTCTCACTGTGGCGAATCCGAAGGCGGAGGGGCAGATGGCGCGTATTGTGCAAGTAATCCACCCACAGGTGGCCCAGGAACTCCCGGTCTCCGGTAATATAAGCCACTTCGACCGTTGGAAACAGGCTGACAAACTCATCGAGTAAATCAATCCGCTCACCCTGGTTGGAGTTGCCTGCTTTATCGAGCATGACCCACAACAGCGGAAAGGCAACCCCTTGATGCACCACCCCCAGCATCAAGATATTGAAGACACAGTCGCCATACTGCCAGTTGGTGCGGTCGATCGATAGCACCCAAGGTTGGGGAATCTCCATCAAGCCCACGACCAGACGCGCCACTTCGTAGTAGTCCAACTCAAACTGCCGGAAAAATCGTTGCAAGCGCTTGTAGTGCGATGCCGACTGGGCCGACCCCATAAATCCGAGCGACAGTTCCTGCAAGTTGACCGTCTTGACTCGAAATAAGGCCACCAAGAACAATGCGAGAAAGCCGATTCGGGCACCATGCCAGTTGAGATAGGGCTGCAAAGTTCGACGAATTTCGCTAATCTGTTCCATAGGAGGGGTTCTCTTGGTTTGTGGTTATTCCTATGAAAACCCCTCCACCTCAGATTTTCAAGCTTTTGTCCTGTACTGAGCATCTTAGAATATCTGGCCAGTGGAATGACCGAGGCAGAAATTCTGGAAGATTTTTCTGAGCTCACCCCTGAAGACATCAGAGCTTGTCTTGCCTTTGCCGCCGATCGTGAGCGTCGAGTTATGATCGCTCCCTTATTCATATAAAGTTACTTCTTGATGAAAACTTGCCACCCAAGCTACCGAGCCATTTGCGTGATCTTTTCCCAAACTACCTATCTCGACAAACTTAGCGAAACCCCTGATCAAGGAGCTTAACCCGTGCAAATCACGATCGATCTTCCCGACGCACTAGAAATCAGTGAGGCAGACCTCCGCACCGAACTAGCGATTTCACTGTTTCAGCAAGAGCGCATCACCCTCTGCAGCGCTAGCCAACTTGCAGGCTTGCATCAAATTGAATTTCAGCAATTAATCGCCAGTCGTGGAATCTGTGTCCATTACGATGTTGAAGAGCTAGAACAAGACCTCAAAAGCCTGCACGAGGAAGGCTGGTAATAATCATTATGTGAATAATTTCAAGCCTAAAATAATTACAGCCTCGTACCGCAACCGCATGATGTGCGTGAGAACATGAATATCAATCTAATCAAAAAGTACGGGTTGGCTGGATTTGTTTTTTTAGGAGCAATGTTGCTGGCCGTCTATCTCTTTATTCTGACTCACGACTGTCCTGCCAGTATTTGTATCAATCCAGTTGCGTATGCACAAAGAAGAGGTAATGCTTGGGTCACATCCAGCAACAAGACTCAAGGTTATCTACTATTAGAAAATAAAAATTTGGCTCCCAGATTTCAAGCAGAGAAATGTTTTTGGCAGGATGAAGCCTATATCTTTCTATGCCAGGCGATCGATAATGAACTGGTGCGGCCAAAAGCATTTAGTTACGCCCTTTCCAGAAGAAATAATCTGAAAAGTTATGTTGGTGGTGTTTTTATTGTGAAAGCAACCAATGGCAAAAAAATAGCTCAGACAATTGTGTGTGAAGCCCAATCTCCTGGAATTCAATTGTTACCACCGCCTCTTGATCAAGAAAGGTGCGGAGCAAACAGTATCCAAGTCGAAGAACAATTCATTCCCTGAAGATTGGAATAGAAAGTTTGTTCTGGCAGTCTTTTCCCAACCCACCCAAACGCAACCAATCCCCTTAGAATGGAGAATGCACAAAAATTGGGTTTTACAAACGGTCTTCTATGAGCGTTCGAGTTCGCATTGCACCAAGTCCCACCGGCAACCTTCACATCGGTACCGCCAGAACAGCCGTCTTTAACTGGCTCTACGCACGGCACCAAGGCGGCCAATTCATTCTGCGGATCGAAGACACCGATCTAGAACGATCGAAGCCAGAATACACCCAAAACATCCTAGAAGGCTTGCAATGGCTCGGCTTGAACTGGGATGAAGGCCCCGTTTACCAAACCCAGCGCACCGAACTGTACGCCCAAAAAATCCAAGAACTCCTCGACCAAGGACTGGCCTACCGCGCCTACGACACCCCCGAAGAACTCGACGCCATGCGGGAAACCCAAAAAGCCCGCAACGAAGCCCCCCGCTACGACAACCGCCACCGCAACCTCACCCCAGAGCAAATCGCCGCCTACGAAGCCGAAGGCCGCACCGCCGTTATCCGCTTCAAAATCGACGACGATCGGGAAATCACCTGGAACGACCTTGTGCGGGGCCAAGTCACCTGGAAAGGCCGCGACCTCGGCGGAGATATGGTCATTGCCCGAGCCGCCAGCACCAGCACGATCGGTGCACCGCTGTATAACTTCGTCGTCGTTGTCGATGACATTGACATGGGCATCACCCAAGTCATTCGCGGCGAAGATCACATCGGCAACACCCCCAAACAAATCCTGCTCTACGAAGCCCTCGGCGCAACCGTTCCCGAATTTGGCCACACCCCCCTGATCCTGAACCAACAGGGCGCAAAACTGTCCAAACGGGATGGCGTCACCTCCATTTTCGACTTCAAAAAAATGGGCTACACCGCCGAAGCGATCGCCAACTACATGACCCTCCTCGGTTGGTCACCCGTGGAAGGTATGGACGAAATTTTCACCCTAGAGCAAGCCGCCCAAGAATTCAGCTTCGATCGGGTCAACAAAGCCGGAGCCAAGTTCGATTGGGACAAACTCAACTGGATTAACGGCCAATACCTGCACAAAATGCCCGCCGCAGAATTGACCGATCTCCTAATTCCCTACTGGCAGGAAGCCGGTTTTGCCTTCGATCCCGTCGCCGATCGCCCTTGGTTAGAGCAACTCACTGCCGTGATTGGCCCCAGCCTCAGCAAACTGTCGGAAGCGGTGGACATGACCCGTTACCTGTTTGTGGAAGCCGTTGAACCCACAGAAGACGCGATCGCCCACCTGAAGCAAGACGGCGTCACCGCAGCTCTCCAAGGCATCCTCGATGGCCTCCCCGCAGAAACCCTCACCCAGGACAGCGCCAACGCCCTGATCCAAGCAGTTGTGAAAGGCCAAGGCGTCAAAAAAGGCTTAGTCATGAAGTCCCTGCGGGCAGGCTTAACCGGATCCCTCCAGGGGCCAGATCTGATGCAATCCTGGCTACTTCTGAACCAGAAAGGCTGGGATCGCGCTCGACTTAGCACTGCGATCAGTTAAGCATCACGATCGGCTAAGCGGTTTACGAATACCTCGAAAAGCCCATTGCGTGGATGCAAACCGTCCCCAATGGGCTTTTTTGTCGAAATTTGTCCAAAATCAGAACTTTAATCAAGTTTCAGTAATTTTAGTGAATGTCTCCTTGGCATCTCCCACCTCGCAAATGTTATGCAAGAAGCAGTTCATCATTCACCGTAATAGTTCGATCGTCTCCATGCTGAAAAAACTAAACTGGTTAGCCCCTGCCCTATCGATCGCGCTTTTCACAGGCGTTGGTAGCGCGATCGTAGACATGGCGATCGCCCAGCCCTCCGTTGCCCAAGCTAAACCAGCCAAACAATCCATCTGGAAAACGTTTTCCCCTGCGGGGGGTGGCTTTTCGATCTTGATGCCCGGAACACCCAAAAAAAGCTCCCATTTAGTGAAAACTCAAACTGGAGCAACAATTGAGTTAATTGGCTATGTAGTCGATCTTGGCCCTAGCAAAGGAGGCTATCTAGTTCTATATTCAGATATGCCTTTATCTGGTAACGAAGACAGTAACCAAATTCAACAAATCCTAGACAATGTGATGAATGGGGGACTCAGTAGAGTTCCAGGAGAACTGGTTTCCTATCAAACCTTTGCTTTAAACGGTTATCCAGGGCGTGAAGTCACCTTCCGCATCGATGGCAATATTACTGGGAAAGTTCGGATGTTCCTCGTTGGAAATCGGCTATATCAACTCTTAGCATTCACGACTCAAGAAAAAGCAACAGCCAAGAGTGTCAACGGTTTTTTCAATTCTTTCAAGCTGGTCAACAACTTATTCCAGTAAACCAACTGAGCCTTAACATTGCGCCTTAGCATTGCGCCTTAACATTGCGCCTTAGTCGCGCGGGTATGTGAGAGTTGCGCTAGGAAGGTCAGGAGATCGCACGATCGCTCCTCTTTCTTCTTTTTTGGGCAACAACTTCTTTGCCAACACCAACTTTTTTGCCAACAATTTGCCAACAAAATGTATCCCCTTTGAGAGTCTTGTCGCCAAGGAAAATGCGCTATCCTCCAGTTAACCTGTGCATTGGGGATAAGAGATTGTGTTTCCGATCGGTGATGAAAATCCAACCCGCAGAACAGCCTATGTGACCTACGCGATCATCGCGATTAACGTAGTGGTCTTTCTGTACGAATTAGTGCTCCAGAATCAAGCGATCGTGACCTCTAATGGCCGACTTCTGGGCAGTGCCCTCGATTATTTCCTACGGGATTGGGCCGTCGTTCCCCTGCAACTGACCGCCAGCTTCATCGGCGAACCCATCCCCCACCTCCAGGGTGTTTTCAGCGAACCTCCGGAATGGATCACGCTGATCACCTCTCAATTTTTGCATGGCGGCTTCGCGCACATCCTAGGGAACATGTTGTTTCTCTGGATTTTTGGCAATAACATCGAGGACAAATTAGGCCACAGCAAATTCTTGGTGTTTTACCTCACCTGCGGAATTCTAGCCGGATTAACCCAGTGGTTCTTCTCCTCCACCTCCACCATCCCCTCCCTCGGAGCCAGTGGCGCGATCGCCGGAGTCCTGGGTGCTTACATCCTCCGCTTCCCCACCGCCAACGTCCGCACCGTCATCCCGATCGGGATTTTCCCCCTAATTTTCAACGTCCCCGCCTTTCTCTATCTGGGTATCTGGTTCATCCAGCAGGCCATCTACGGCATTGGCAGCCTCGCTCAGTCGAATATCGGGATGCAGAGCGGCGGGATTGCCTACTGGGCCCACGCGGGCGGCTTCGTCTTTGGCGCAATCCTAGGGCCATTGCTCGGACTCTTTCAAAAGGACGACGATGAACCGGTTTACTAGACCCTGGACTTCCCGATCTGCCCCTAGAATCTCCCAGCCCCTTGCTCCAAGGGGACACCGCACTGGATAATAGACCCAAAGCTTGCTGTTTTGTAAGAGAAAATCTCTGAATCAAACCTTCAGGAGTCATACATGGGCGGTCTGATTAATTTCTTCAAAAGTTTAATTGGTGGAATCTTCGGCTTCATTGGCGGATTGTTTGGCGGTAAGAAAGGAGCCGATGGCTTTTATTTGGATGCTGGAGATGCAGCACCCAGCGAAGCTGCCCCCGCAGCAGCCGAGGCTACGGAAGCAGCCCCCGCACAGGCTGGTAGCGCACGGGCCGCTAAATTAGAAGCCCTGAACAAAGCCAAGGCAGAAACAGCTCCCGCAGCCACCCCTGCGGCAACGCTGAACTTGCCCGCACCCACCGTTACAGAAGTTAAAGAAGTTGCCTTTGCAACGAAATATTTAACTCCAGTAGCTACTGGTAGCCGTCGCCGTCCTGGCCCCAGCTTGGGTGCGTTCCGTGACATGGCCAAGTCGATGAAGGCTTAAACTCATCTAGGACTAACCCTCGATCGCGACGATCGCAGTGATTAAGATTGCCAAGAACAAAAACGGTTTTAAGACTGGATTGTTGGGATTGGCCTTGACGAATCTAGGTTGCATCCACAACTGAGTCTAATTGTTTTCGTCCAATTGTTAATAAGCTTGAATCCAGTGCTGAGTAGTCTAAACTATTCAGCTTTTTTTTATGCATAGCGTGATTCTGCATTGGTTCTGCACCAGCTTGTCTAGAAGCTCTGTATTGGCTTTGCATAAGGTTCTGTATGCATCGATCTACGTGAAACTCCAGATGACAGAATTGCCCGTTCCCTGTGATCGTGGCAATCCAACCCTAACGGAACGACGTATTTCTTATCATCAACACACAACCTTTTATCTTCAGAGCAAGGAACTGAATCTCGATGCACACAACCAGACACCTTGACGCCCAGCCGACTCCCGAACCTGTTGCTGATACCCCACTTGCCGACACCCCACTTGCCGACACCCCACTTGCCGATACCCTACTGACTGCAAGCAATGCACAACCATCCCAACAGCCCCCCCAGTTGCTCCTGAGTCAGATGATCACAGGGTATTGGGTGTCCCAATGCCTCTACGCAGCCGCCAGACTGAACCTTGCCGACCATTTGCAAGCGGGGCCTCGATCGGTGAGCGAGTTAGCCAGTGCAACCCAAGCCCATGAGCCTTCGCTGTATCGTCTGCTCCGTGCCCTAGCCAGTGTGGGCGTCATTCTGGAAGCCCCTGCCCAAACCTTCAGCCTGACACCTATGGGTGTCTATCTCCGTAGTGATGTGCCTGGATCGGTGGCAGGGATGGCCCTGATGTTGGGCGATCGGGAGCATTACAACAGTTGGGGCAATATCGTTCACAGCATCATGACAGGCGAAAGTGCCTTTGAGAATCTCTTTGGGATGCAGGTGTTTGACTACTATGCCCAAAACCCAGAACCTGCCATGGTGTTCGATCGGGCCATGACCAGCTTCTCTGCCCAGGAAATGGGCGGCGTCCTAAGTCACTATGATTTTTCGGGCATTGGCACTTTAGTCGATGTAGCCGGGGGGCATGGCAGTATGCTGACTGCTATTCTGCAAGCCTACCCCACTATGCAAGGCATCCTATTCGATCTGCCAGCGGTGATTGCAGGGGCGCAGTCTGTGGTTGCTGGAACGTCTGTGGCCGATCGCTGCCAATTGGTTGCCGGTAGCTTTTTTGAGCCGATGCCTGCCGGAGCCGATGCCTATCTCCTGAAGCACATCATCCATGACTGGGACGACGCACGATCGATTGAAATTCTCAAACAATGTCGGGCGGCAATGGCCGAAAACGGCAGGGTTCTTGTGGTGGAGCAGGTGATCCCACCGGGGAATGATCCCCATATGAGTAAATTATTGGATGTCAATATGCTCGTCATGTGTCCCGGCGGCAAAGAGCGCACCGCTGACGAGTATGAACAACTCTTTGCCGCCGCAGGGCTCAAACTGACCCGGATTGTCCCAACGCCCAGTATGGTGAGCGTGGTGGAAGGAATTCGAGCCTAGGGGGGATTGAGAGACGCATTGCCATTCGGGTTAGACTGATCCCTGACGGCAAGCTGATCCCTGACCGATCGCGGGGTGTGGCATGTGAGGCGTGACGGGAAAATTCGATCGGTCAGAACGATGAATCGCTGGAGTCCTGTGATAGGATTACTATTTGTGTGAATTCGTTGGCTGTTAACTCCTGGACAATATCAGGTATCCAAGAGTTGAGACTCCAGCTTGCGTCAGGCTTTATGTCGCCACCGATATTGTGATAGAGGAACCAACATGGCAAAGCGCCGCAATCAAAAGAAAGAAAAAGCACTCCGTAACCTAGCCTACGCTCGTAAGTTCCGTAAGCGGACTAATACCGGTCGCCATGGTCGTCGTCGGTTTGATGATAACCGCTTGGATGAGCAAGAACAGGAAGCTGGGAAAGGTGGGGCTGAAGAAGCAACTGCTGAGTAATCGTAGATTGCGTTGCGGGTGGTTAGGATGCTATCCGCAAGCCCCACTGATTAAATTAAATCTATTGACAGTACTGAGGGATCCGCGATCGTGGATCCCTCTTGCTATGTGTGAATGGTTGAAAGGGACATCCCTTTTGGATTCGTTTCAAATCCAATTCATTTCAAATCCAATTTATTTCAAATCCAATAAGCCCTCTTCTTTGAGCTTCGGATTGAATCGCAATTCTACTTGGATCCCTCGATCGTGGAGCGTTTGCAGGATCGTGGCTTCGATGCGACGAGCCACCGCTTTGAGGACTTTCCCCCGCTCAACTTCGCTGTTGCCGGGATGGTTAAATTTCTCCTGTTCTTCCGAAGTCATTTGATGGCTGACCGCGATCGGTTCCGTCCAAGCGGCTAGATCTGCGCCGTTACCCGGTGGTGTTGCCCCATTTTCCTGCATCCAATCGGTGCGTACCGTTTCCAGTAGCGATCGACTGGGTTTTTCAACACAGTAAACCTTCAACCAATGGCAGCGATCGACTTGCCGGACTAAATGTTGCTTCAGGCTGAGAAAAACATCGCGGGAATAGCCGATGTATTGCAGGCTGTGATCCCGATCGAAAATGGCATACACCCCGACCTTGCCTGGGAGGGAATCAGGGAGTTGGCCCTCGGCGTCAATATAGGGAATGAATTCTAACTCTGCTAATTTGGGTGCATCAGCCATGGTGAAACGGTTTGCGAGAACGACTTTTCTCCATAGTACGCAGCGATCGAGGGCGCAATTTATTAAACTTTCCTGATGATTTTTAGGCAAGGGAATACGATCAAAAACTCAAATGCATCAGGCAAAAACTCAAATTCATCAGAAACTGGAATTAAATCGTCAAGATAAAACTGTCACGGCGATGGAAGTCAGCTTGTTCACCGAGATGGGTTAAGGCCCAATAGGTAACGGTTCCCGACTTATCTTGTATGACTGTCGTAATCCCTACATCTAACGATTGTGTAATGGAAAGGATTGAGGCAAGGTCAAATTCCACAGCAAGTTCTAATTGATTAGACCATTGTTTAAGTTGAAACGGTAGCGATGTAATTTGTGTCTCTGGTTCCATCCCTTGACGGTAGTCTGTAAAGCGATACACATTCCAATGACCCGATGGAGAAAGGTTGAATTCCCAGTACTGCGGCGAGTTTGGCAACCCCAGAAAAAACTCAAAACAAGTAGTCTCCCACAGGTTGTCGCGACGTTCTGGACAATTCGCTGGGGGCGCGATCGCTAGGGAATCCAATAAATCTTGACTGTCGAGTAATCCTTGTAAGCTGTAATGCAGTGCGAGAATGTTATCTCGACGATCGATCGTTCCTGTAAGTTGTCGATTGGGGGGGGACGATTGGCTCCCGGACTCTGTAAAAGGTTTAAGCATGAAGGACTGCATCATTAGTGCATCTCCTCCATCATTTGACGAATTGCAACTTCCTGTTGCTCAATACTCTCCATTAATTTGAATTGCACCAACGCTCGCATCAGATTATGGCCGGAATATTTTGTTTTAAAGTAAACGTCCCCTTCCAGATGGTCAGTAAAGAACCGCAAACCCAGTTCAAAGGGGATTAATCGAATGGCATCGAATAAATAGTCATAGTCCTGCCCCGTGAGAAAGGCGTGGGCCACGGAAAGATAGCCTTGCAAAATGCCACGGCAGAGATCCAAGTCAAACCGCACCGCTTGCCAATCCTGGGTTTCTTCGCCTAGGGGATTACAGCCCGATCGGAGACAGTCACCAATGTCATAGTGAATCAATCCAGGCTTGACCGTATCTAGATCAACGATGCTCACTGCTTTTTGGGTGGCGATGTCAATCATGACATTATTGACCTTGGGATCACCGTGCATTAGACGTAAGCGCAATTTCCCCTGGTTTTTCGCCTCTTCTAAGACCGATGCAAAAGTTGTTCGATCGGCAATCCAATCAATGCAATATTGAACATTCTCATCAACAAGCGCTTGACTGGTTTGATGAATGTTGCTGAGAACAGACTGATAGTGCTGGAGGTAACGGGGAGTGATATGAAATCCTTCCAATGTATCTGCCAGTTTATCAGGATTGAGATCGCTGATTAAACGATGGAAATTTCCCAGGGCATAGCCAACTTCTCTGGCGTGTTCGACATTTTGGATGGCTTCCAAGGCTTGGGACTGATCGATAAAACTAATCGCCCGCCAAACGGCTCCTGTTGCATCTTCCCAATGGTCTCGATCGCTCCGAGTGGGTAGAACCCGTGGTGTTTCCCAGCGGAGATCGGGGGGTTGCTGCTGCAGGCGATCGTGGATGTGGTCAGTGACGACCCGCATATTCTGCATCACGAGTTCCGGTTGGCGAAACACTTGGGTATTAATCCGTTGCAAAATGAACTGATGATTCACCGGAACATCAACCGTCACTAAAAACGTGTCATTAATATTGCCGTTCCCAAAAGGCTGAATATCCGTCACTTGACCGGGATGGGCAAATTGATCAGCAATCGCAAGTAACGATTCAGCAATGGGCTCTCTGCCTACGGGGGACATCGTTTCTGGGGAGAGGGTTTCAGAATTAGCAGGGTGTACCATAGGAGCGCTTAACAGGGCGACAAGGGACGATCGAAAACCGCAGAGAAAGCAAAACAATAAAAGCAAAACAATATGGCATGATTATAGGGCTTTGGGTTCGAGTCAAGACATGGGGCAGAAGATTTCCTCGATCGCGGTCATCGTCAGCTTATTGTTTCTACCCGCGCTGCTGGGGTTGGGCTGGCAGGCGATCGCGCTCGTTAATTGGGCCAGCCGAGGATTGGCCATTGCCTTGCTTTTTTTATGCATAGATCAGTGCCGCATGGCGATCGCGGATCTAGAACAGGTGGCCGAGGTCAAATTACTGGTACAGAATGCGCAGTTAGAGCAGTTTCATAGAGTCACAATTGCAACGATTGTTGTTGAATTACTAGGCTTCTATAGCGCGATCGGTTGGCTAGGGTGGGGTGTTGCGATCGTGTTACTGAGCCAAGTTGGATTTAATATATTTGCCGGAATTCAGCTTCAGCCTAAGGCTTCAGCACCGATCATTCCCTGGGGCATCCGCGATCGCCTACCCGTATTCATTGCCGATGGCTTAGGTCTTGTGCTGATTGGTTGCTGGCTAGCAGGGGTGCAACCATTAGTCATGGCTCTGGGCTTGTTGGGGATGGTGTCAATCTATGGCCTTGTCAAATATGGGGTCTTGTAACTGGGGTCTTGTAGCTAGGGCATTTTAACTAGGGTCTTGTAACTGGGGTCTTGCAACAACTTTGCATACCGTTTTTACCGTTTGCGATAGCCCCGTCTCCGCTGCAAAAATTCCGGTAAATCACTACGCCTAGGAACGGCTCGACGTAAGCTTTGCATTTGTTCAGAAGTGGTGGGTTGGGGAATAGTACTCAGCAATGTCATAATCTGATCTGGCAAGGGCTCTGACATTTGTTCTAGCAATTCTTTAAGACTTAAAGTTTGATTCTGAATGTGGTAGAAGCGATCTTTCCAGTGCTGAATTGCGGTTTCATATTCACTGGCTTGCTGTGCTTGTCTTACAATTTGTTCTTGCATTTCTGCTGTTTGATGTTCCAATTCCAGAATTCTTAACTGATGTTCTTCGCGTTCCCGTTCTAGTTCTTGGCATGCCTGTTGGAGAAATGCTTGGACTTGCATTTGCTTTGAGCTTTCACTTTCTAGCTCCTGTAATCGCTGTTGCAGTTGGCCAATTTGTCCTTCTAACGGCAAGTCATGGGCTAGCTTGGAGGGATCTACAGATTCCTGGGAGGCTTTCAAGCGATCGTTAGAATCGCCCCGTAAGCGTTGATAGAGAATTTGAATTTGCTGCTGGGCCTGCGTAAACCGGACTTCCAGGCGTGTGGCTGGGGTTTGACTGGAGGCACTGTTAGATAGATCATCCAAATCCTGAGCATGTTCTGCTCCTTCTCCAAAAGCACCCTCTTGTTCCGTAAGTTGTTCCCAAGCCTGCTCCCCGTCTGCCAGTAAAAGCCCTGGCAACGCTGAAGCCCGACTGGTTTCCAAAGGTTGCTCCGCTGTCATCTTGAGCTTTAAGTGGTGAATGGCTTGCTGCTGAACGTTAGCAATTTCTTCCGTTGCAGCCAATTGCGCTTCCAACCAGTCTTGATGCACCAACTGCGATCGCAACTCATTGACAATGACGATCGTTTGATCGAGAACCTGCTCTAGTTGAGAAATTCTTTCACTCTGGTGTTGAATAACATCCAGTAACTCTTCTAGTTCATCGGCAGGTCGATCGTCTGATGCCATAGTGATTATCCAGACTATTTTCTAGAACTTATTTCCACAATCCACCCACCGACCCATTGCCCCATCCCCTTGGAATTTTATTGGTACGCTGTTCCCGAAGTCCTATAGCGTCCAAATTATATGCAGCATAATATCGACAACCTTTAACCACCTATCCTGCCGTGATGTCAGGGGAAGGTGAGGGCGCTTCCATGGAGCTATTCAGCGACCAACGGTATTCGATCGGAATATTCAAGCGCTGTAGATCATCTTCCAATTGCTTTTGTTGAGCCAAGGCTTTGCGGAGGGTACTGATCAACTGCTGGACTTGCTCCCGCTGGTGAGGACGCTGACCCAATCCAAAGGTTTTGCCAACTTCGAAGAGCGTCTGCCGCTCTAGCAATTGCAGCAACAACTCGTAGTGGACATGGGATGGTAGAGAAATTGGCTCCATGGTGTCCTTAGCAGAAAGCGTACGAGGTCTAGACGGGGGAACAAAACAGTGCGTGAAAAAAACGACGTAGGTTACAAACCAGCAAGATCCTATGCCCAGTCTAAACAAACTTGGGGGAGGAGGAAACTATCTCAGTCAGAAACCTGGAAGTTCGCGAGACGATCGTTCTAACCATACGCCTAAATCGTACGTCCCACACGCCCCATGACTCAACGCGCTCCCCCGAGCAGCTTCTTACCCACGTCTTCTTGTCTACGTTTTCTGCCCACGACGGTTGACAGGATCCCCCTAACTGAATAGCTGCTTGAGCGCTTGACCGGGATCGGGCTGTTTCATAAATGACTCCCCGATCAGCACCGCCTGCGCACCGGCTTGGGCCACGGTTTGCAAATCCTCAGCGGTATGAATTCCCGATTCACTCACCATCACGATGTCCCGATCGCGAATGACCTGTTGCCGTAAATCCAACAACTCACAGGTGGTTTGGAGGCTAACTGAGAAATCACGCAGATCGCGATTGTTGATCCCCACCAATTCCACTCCGTCGATCGCCAAAACCCGATCGAGTTCCGCGAGGGTGTGCACCTCTACCAGAGCCGTCATCCCTAGCTTTTTGACAATTTTGAGGAAATAGGCCAAATCTTTGTCACTCAAGATTGCTGCAATCAAGAGCACCGCATCGGCCCCATGCAATCTTGCCCAATAGATTTGATAGGGATAGATGACAAAGTCTTTGCAGAGCAGCGGCAACTCCACCGCATCGCGAATCAGGGCCAGATTCTCAAAGCCCCCCTGGAAAAATCGGCGATCGGTCAATACCGAAAGACAGGAAGCTCCGCCAGTAGCATAGGATTGCGCGATCGCCACGGGATCAAAGTCCTCCCGAATCACCCCTTTACTCGGCGAGGCTTTCTTGACTTCAGCAATGACCGCAGGCTGAGTTTGACCTTGACGCAACGCACCCAAAAAATCCTTCGGCGTAGTCTCTAATTGGGCCACTTTTCGCTGAAGTTCCAGTAGCGAGAGTTTTTCCCGCAGTTGCTCAACTTCCGTTTCCTTATGCCAAACAATTTCTTCCAAAATATGGTGGGGAGCCGAATCTGGAGTATTGATCCGATATGTCAGATCCAACACTGCAATGGATGGGTTAGGAGGACGACGACGAATTTCCATATTTTTTATGCGTTCGAGAATGGCATTAAGGCAAGACACCAGGACAAGGGTTAATCTAACTCAGCCCAACATTGCAGTGGCAACAACGCCCGTAGCAATGCCGGTAACAACGCCGGTAACAACGCCTTCCCCCAGGCAACCCAGCATTGTGAGAAAACCCGGCTAGACAACCTGGTGAAACAACCCGGCTAGACAACCCGGCTAGACAACCCGGCATCGAGGGTTTTCCACTGCAAGAGGGGCGACTTAGCTTACAACTCTAGGACAACTCTAGTGACAACTATCCGCCCCTTGGGTGAACTGAGTAACTGGGTGAACTGAGTAACTGGGTGAACTGAGTAATCAGCGGAGTTACTGCTGAACAAGCTTGTTCAGTCAAGCTTAACTGAATCGCTTAGTGACCACCACCGGCACCCGCAGCCCGTTTAAAGGCATCATCCAACACTTCGCAAAGGGTGGGATGGGTATGCACCGAGAAGGCTAAGTCTCGTACCGTAGTGCCTTGGGCCATGGCGTTGGCCGCCTCTTGGATTAAATCCGCCGCATGGAGACCAAAGATATGAACCCCTAGAATTTCCCCATTGTCTGGCCGGAAGATGACCTTGGCTAAGCCCTCGGTTTCGCCCTCTGCGATCGCCTTAGCATTGCCCTTGAAGTACGCCCGCACGGACTGCACTTCAAAGCCTTCGTCTGCGCCTTTTTGCTTGGCTGCTGGTTCCGTCATGCCGACAAAACTAACTTCGGGGTGGGTAAAGGCGGCTGCGGGAATGGCATTGTAATTGATGGTGCGAGGCCGACCGCAAATGGTTTCCACGACTGCCATGCCCTGGGCTGAAGCGGTGTGAGCTAGCATCATCTTGCCCGTGGCATCCCCGATTGCCCATAGGTGAGGAATGGCCTGTCCGTCTTTGACCACTGCCAGGTGATCATCCACAGGGATAAATCCAGGGCGCTGTAACTCAATGCCCAGAGTTTCCAGTCCCATGTCCTTGGTGGCAGGTACCCGACCTGTGGCGATCAAGCAAGCATCGACTTCTAGGACTTCCACCACTTCCTTGGTTTTGGCATCCATCAGTTCGATCGTCACGGGCGAACCCGGCGTCACACTCTTCGCAAAAACGCCTGTACGTGTTTCGATATCCCGTGCCTGTACCAATGTCCGCTGGGCCACCTTGGCAATATCGGGATCGAAGGTGGGCATCAATTGATCCAAGCCTTCAATCAGGGTGATTTCACAGCCGAGGGCGGAATAAACATCGGCAAACTCCAAACCAATGTAACCACTACCCACGATCGCGATCCAAGGGGGCAAGCTTTCCAGGGACACGGCATGATCGCTGGTGAAGACGGTTTTTCCATCCACCTCAGCCCCCGGCGGCACAAAAGGAACGGATCCAGGAGCTAAAATAACATCCTTTGCCGTAACTGTTTTTTCGCCTTCCGCAGTGGTAATACTGAGTTTCTGGCTATCCGCCACCCGTGCCCATCCGTGGATCACCTCCACACCCAGCCGCTTGAGACTGTTGGTCAACCCATCTCGCTGTTTGGTGACGACGGAACTAGCATGATCGGCGATCGCTTGGCGATCGAAGGCCACGCCTCCAACCTGAATCCCCATCGCGCCTAAGTGGCCTGCATCCCGCAATTCCCGTACCTTTCCGGAGGCCGCCAGCAGCGCCTTGGAGGGAATGCAGCCTCGATTGACACAGGTTCCGCCCATCTCAGCCGCTTCCACGATCGCGGTTTTGAGGCCGCAGGCCACTGCATGCAGCGCTGCCCCATGGCCGCCCACGCCCGCACCCACAATGACCAAATCATAATCAAACGTCTGAGCCACACTTCCCTCCAAAAATTACCTGCCCTGTGAACTCGATCCCAGCATTCGTTCAAATTTTTGCCAGTTTTTACCCTTGGCAAAATGCCTCAGACCGATAAACTGTTTCTCAACTACGATCGTATTGGTACAAGCGATTCAGGGTTTTCCCTGAAAGCCATGACAAATCATTGCGATCGTCCCGATAGAGCTACCTCACTAGCGTATCAGCATATAGCCGCAGATCGACGGTAGGTCGATTCAAGGTTGTGAAACCCACAGCGAAATCTGGGCATTCTAGGTTTTGTAGTGATGGTGAGTTAGCCATGACTCGGAAACTCAGCCAAGCAACCATACAGGCATTCGCCGCTCATTCCATCAACAAGCTCATTCCATCAACCAACTGCTAAGGTGGTGGATCGTTGAGGGACGCTGTTCTCGAATTTGGAGTCAAGCATCATGGGTCAACATCAAAAACATCTTCGCCGTGCTGCTGCTCAAGCATTTATGAATTCACTCAATCAGCTTGAGCAAACCCTTTGCAGGGAAGAACCCAGCCCTCAAGTCGTGCCACCCACCCCCGCCAAAGCCGCCCAACCTCCCGAGGACTTGGCCATCACTCCCGCAGAACTGGATGAGGCTGTTGCAGATATCGAGCAATTTATGCAGCACCAAGATGATTGGCAACATCCCGCCAACCACGCTACCAATCATCCCGCCAATCCCTTTGCCCAGGCTCCCCGATCGGAAGCGTCGTAATTCAGAAATAAGGCGCAATCTGGGGAGGTTGTGGATTGCTCAGGCCAGCGCCTGCCGCTGTCGTTGCGCTTCATAGAGTACCAATGCTGCCGCGATCGCCACATTGAGGGACTCTACCCCCGGCGCGAGGGGAATCCTCACAGGGAGGGTCGCTAGGTTGGCTAATTCCGCTGAGAGCCCCGCACCTTCATTGCCCATCAACACCAAGGTGGGTTGCCTGAAATCAACATCCCAGTAACTGTGCTTGGCAGTGGGCAATGTGGCAACCAGTTGAAATCCCCGATCGCGGTATGCCCGGAGAACCTCAGGCAATTGAGGCACGGGATGCTGGGGAATTACCTGCATCGGTAGACGAAACCATTGCCCCGCTGAGGCGCGTAACACCTTAGGATTCTCTAAATCCACACTGCCCCCCCCAACCAAAATCCCTTCGGTCGCAGTTGCGGCGGCGGTACGAATCATCGTCCCCAGGTTGCCTGGATCCTGAATAGACTCTAGAACTAACCCTAAACTCTGAATGTCGATCGCCTGGGTATGTAACCTGGGCATCGTTGCCACGACCCCATCCGGCTCGACCGTCGTGGCGATCGCCTTTAAGACCTCCGGACTCACCTGTTCTAAGCGCTGGGCCGCTCCTATCGCCCATGCAAAAAGATCAGGATATCGGTTCTGCCACTCTTCCGTACAACAGACCACCTCCAACGGTTGCTGGGTGGCTTGTGCTTCTTGCAGTAAATGGGTTCCTTCTAGCAAAAATACACCTTGGTTCACCCGTTCTTTAGCCCGCTGCAACTTGCGCAACTGTTTGACCAAAGGATTTTGGAGGCTGGTGAGCATGGCGATCGAAGCTCCTGGCAAGACAGATAAACCCAGATAGTAGGACTAATCAGCATAAATAGACTTTAGCTAGCTAGCAAGAGATCAAGCTAATGTCCCAAAGTATCCCCCCAGAACAGACTGACTTCAAAAATCCCAAAAAGCTAAAAAGCAGTTGCAGCTAGAAGCAATTTCCAATCAACCAAGCTGCTTCAGACTCATGAGGATCAGCCAGTGATTAGCCAACTCGAGTAAATGTTCTGAGTATCATTAAAAACTTAAATCTATGTCTATGCGGAAATTGTTTTCCATCAAAAAAGCTACTCTCTAGATTCGAGTAGCTTTTGGGTAAACTTGAGTTTAATGCGGAACCCGGGACTTGAACCCGGAAGTCCTTGCGAACACTAGAACCTGAATCTAGCGCGTCTACCAATTCCGCCAGTTCCGCTTATTTACTTAAGTCATTCACTTATCAGATGCTTAGCTACGGAGAAGTAACTTTTCGAAAAACACCTGTTTAGTGATTTCGAAGCGAGTGATTTGTGTCACTCACGACATTTACTATTCTTCCGGAAAACCCTTAGCTTGTCAAGCCAATTTTAAAAATAATTTTGAGCGTGATCCGGACGCTTCCAGCTTCTTCAGAAATTCACTGTAGCTATCTAGGCTGGACATAAAAAAACTTTCGGGTAGAATCGGAACCAACTTTAAAAGTTTTTAGAAATGTTAACCCAGGAGGGTAGTCCCATTACTGTGGCATCTCGTTTATCCCAATCTTCCACCAGTCCTAAAACAAGCCAAGCGGTGCTTGAAGTGGTTGGTGGTCAGTCACTCAGCGGTCATGTAACCATCAGCGGTGCGAAAAACTCTGCCCTGGTTCTGATGGCAGGAACCTTGCTTTGCTCAGGGTCTTGTCGTTTGCGCAACGTTCCCTCTTTGCTGGATGTCACTCGTATGAGTGAGATTTTGGCGTCTCTGGGGGTAAAAGTTAAGCGGGATCAAGATGTCGTTGAGTTTGATGCATCGCACTTAACCAGTGCAGAAGCCCCCTATGAGCTAGTCAGTAAGATGCGCGCTAGCTTTTTTATCATGGGTTCTTTGTTGACCCGTATGGGTACCGCACGGATCCCCTTGCCCGGTGGTTGTTCGATCGGCGATCGGCCCGTAGATTTGCATGTACGCGGCCTCCAAGCCCTGGGTGCTGAAGTGCATATTGAGCATGGGGTTGTTCACGCCTATGTGAAGCAAGGACGACGGCTCAAAGGTGCGCGGGTATACCTTGACTTTCCCAGTGTCGGAGCCACCGAAAACATCATGATGGCGGCGACCCTGGCGGAAGGGGAAACCGTGATTGAAAATGCCGCCCAAGAGCCGGAAATTATCGATTTGGCAAATTTCTGTAATGCCATGGGGGCCAAGATTATTGGTGCGGGCACCAAGCGCATTGTGATCGAAGGTGTGGAAAAAATGCATGGGGCAGATTATTCCGTCATCCCTGATCGCATTGAAGCTTCGACCTTTATTTTGGCGGGAGCCATTACCCGATCGGAAATCTTGGTCGGGCCGATCGTGCCGGATCATCTCACGCCGGTTTTGGCCAAGCTGCGGGAAATTGGCATTGGGTACACTATGGAAACCCCCACCTACCTGCGGGTACACCCCACTGCAACCTATCGCGGCACCGATATCGAGACACTCCCCCACCCTGGGTTCCCGACGGACGTGCAAGCGCCGTTTATGTCGCTGCTCACCTTGGCAGACGGGAACAGTGTCATTACGGAAACCCTATTTGAGAATCGTCTGCAACATGTGGCAGAACTGAACCGGATGGGAGCGGATATTCGGGTCAAGGGCAATATCGCGATCGTTCGTGGTGTCCCGATGCTATCCGGTGCACCTGTGATGGCGACGGATTTGCGGGCTTCTGCTGCCTTGGTGATTGCAGGACTGGCCGCAGAAGGGAAAACGACCATTCACGGACTCCATCACTTAGATCGGGGGTACGATCGTCTAGAAGAAAAGTTCCAGAAATTGGGAGCAAACCTCGTCCGTGCCTATGTACCGGAAGAACCAGAAGATGCAGGATGCGAAGCGGATCCTCAAAAGTAACTCAACCCCAAGCTCGGAACGCTGTGCTCTATACACCGCCTCCGCTCAGCGACCGTTACTGGGGCTAAAAGCGCATCAGTTTCGTCATCCGCTCGACTTAGAAGCCACTCGCCAACTCCAGCAATTGCTAGGGTTGGATGTGGTGGTGAGAACTTTACTGGGCGGACTGACAGAAAAATTTCTGTATATGGAAAATTTGGCATCCAGTATTCAAGTCAGTGCAGCCCAGCTACCGGAGCTGCATGAGTTATTACTGGATGCCTGCCATATTTTGGATTTAGAGCCGCCCCAGCTGTATATCCGCCAGCATCCTGTACCCAATGCCTATACCTTGGCGATGCGGGGTCAGCAGCCGTTTATCGTGGTGCACACCGCATTGTTAGAGCTACTCAATCCCCCGGAGATTCAGGCGGTCTTAGCCCATGAATTAGGCCATTTGAAGTGCGAGCATGGGGTCTATCTCACCTTGGCCAATCTGTTGGTGCTGGCGGCGGGTCAGATTCCCTGGGGCAATATCCTTTCTCAAAGCCTGCAAGCTCAAATGTTGCATTGGGTGCGCTGTGCTGAATTGACCTGCGATCGGGCAGCCCTCTTAGCCACTCAGGATCCCAAAGTGATGATGTCCGTGCTCATGAAGCTCACGGGCGGATCCCCTGCATTGGCCGATCGACTCAACCTAAAGGCATTTATTGATCAAGCGCGACAGTACGATCGGGCCAGCCAAACCGATTTAGGGCAAATGCTGCGGGAACTACAAACCAGCCAACTGACCCATCCGTTACCCGTTCTGCGGGCACGCGAGGTCGATCGCTGGGCCAATAGTGTGGAATATCAAACCCTACTCCAGCAATCCCTAGGCAAGGATGAAGCTCTGGGGCAGCGAGGCTGGCGGAATTGGTAAGCTCTAGCCCATCCACCCCCTCAAGACCATGCTCAGTCAATGAGGTCCCTGGATAGCGAGCCTCCCAAGAATTCAACCCAAAGCAGAAATTTTGCAGCCAATGGTTGCTTCTGCTAAAAGCTTAGGGTATAGTAAGGGAACGCAACTCGGGCGAGTGGCGAAATGGTAGACGCAGCAGACTCAAAATCTGCCGCCCGCAAAGGCATGAGAGTTCGAGTCTCTCCTCGCCCATTACTCTAAAACAAAGTTTCTATTTCGGAAGCTGGTCAGTTATCGAATTCCTACAAGACGACATAGTTGGCATTGGTAACAGCTGAGTTGTTCATTTTAATGCTGGCAGATTCCCATAGTCTGGTTGGATTTCTTCTGGTTAGATTTCTGTAGTTTCGGTTCTTGGGTTCTGTATTTTCAGGAATGGACTAGACGATTGCTGTAGTATGTTGGTAGTATATTACTATGACAGCATGAGGTCATCCTATGAGACTAAAACGATGGGAGTCCCCCCGTCGAGAGGGACGGAATGATAAAGGTAAACGGAGTTCTGCTAGACAGCGACAAATCAAGAAGCAAACCCAAATGCTCCGCAAGAAGCTGAAGGGGAGCGCAGGAGAGGCGAGTAGCCTCTCTTTTTATTTAGAGGCTTTAGCCAGTTATTTAGAGGCTTTAGCCAGTTTATTTAGAGGCTTTAGCGAGAATTCCTGGGGGCTGAGGGGTCGGGATAAGCCCAACAAAAAAGGAGGCTACAGTAGCCTCCAACAGTCTTGATACTCAGAGCCACGCCTTACAAGGGCAGTTGTGGCATAGAGCATTACTACGCTAGTCCAGTATTGGTTCCGGGCTTTCCGGTGGAAAGTTCAACTTTCACAATCTTGCCGCCCATTTTCTGGATGCGTTGCTGCTCCTTAAACCAATTTTCGTAGGGAACCAACTTGGTAAAGAAGGTATTTTGCAATTCCCGCTGGGTGCGAATGCGCGTCTGGCTAGGAACGCAAGCGGTAACCTTGAACATTCTCATGGATTTATCTCTCCTAATGCCAACCTAAGCAAGCCTAGATCTAAAATGTTGTGCCCCAGACTCGTCACTGTCAATAGGGCAAATTTATGCAATTTCTCAAAACGCAAGCGCTTACAGGAACTAGCCTACGCAGCGATCGCGCAACTTCTCCAAAGGAGATTGCAAAATTCAAGACATTACTTTCCTGGATGCTAAGAAACCAAGAACCAGACTTAGATCGCTAAAACCAGAAAATAACTAGCCTTCGACGAGCTAAACCTGACTCCTGGCTCCTAGGAAAGCTATAGGGTTACCAGATCTGAGCAAAGTAAACTTCTAAGCCCACAACTGATTTACCTATCAACCTTGTACCGTTTATTAACGGAACTAGCTCAAGCCAGAGCTGATGTAGTCGAAGTACACGCCCATTTCCTTGCCAGCGTCAGCGCCAACCAGGGAAGCGGTCACTTCTTTCATTGCTTGGATAGCACCAACGGTAGAACCGACGGGTACACCCAGAGAGTTGTAGGTTTCTTTCAATCCGTTCAGAACGCGCTCATCCAAGATGGAGGGGTCGCCAGCCAGCATTGCATAGGTTGCATAGCGCAGGTAGTAGTCCAAGTCGCGGATGCAAGCTGCATAACGACGGCAGGTGTACATGTTGCCACCGGGACGGGTGGTGTCCGAGTACAGCAGAGACTTAGCAACTGCTTCTTTCACGATCGCAGCAGCATTAGCAGAGATGGTGCTAGCAGCCCGAACGCGCAGTTCGCCAGTTGCGAAGTAGCCTTTCAGCTTGTCCAGAGCGGAGGAATCCAGGTATTTACCCTGAACGTCAGAAGAATTAATAACAGCGGTAATTGCGTCTTGCATGATTCTAAGTTCCTTACAATCGGGTTGTACGAAATATGTGGAATGGCAGAAATTCTCGAACAGAATTCGAAGAACTAGCTCATTGCACCGATTACGTAGTCGAAGTATGCGCCAGCTTCAGCAGCATCTTCACCAGACAGCAGGGAAGTAGCAACGCTCTTCATACCACGAACGCCTTCCACCACTGCATCAATGGGGGTACCCAGAGACTTGTACATTTCCTTCGCACCCACGATACCGATTTCTTCGATCGGGGTAACGTCGCCGGAAACTACACCGTAGGTCACGAGGCGCAGATAGTAGTCAAGGTCACGAAGGCAGGTAGCGGTCATTTCTTCGCCGTATGCGTTTCCACCAGGAGAAACAACATCAGGACGCTTTTGGAACAGTGCATCACCTGCTTGCTTCACGATGCGCTCACGAGCACCGGTCAGGGTTTCAGCGATCCGCAGGCGGCTTGCGCCAGAAGCAACGAAGCTCTTGATGCGATCCAGCTCACCAGGGCTGAGGTAACGAGCCTCAGCATCTGCATTCACGATAGACTTCGTGACAATACTCATGGATGGATTCCTCCAAAAGATCTGTAACCAAAAAAATTGTCTAAAAAAGGAGTTCCCCAAATGGCTCCCAAGGCTGGGCGAGTACAGTATCTGACATCATGCCTGAAGCGCCCATCTGGCAACCTTTGGCTGAATTCAGCTTCTGGACTAGCGACCTTCCAGAACCAATTTTGCGGCATGACGCGGTTCATTCCTGTGGGTCTGCAATATTTTGTAATATTGTTCCTCAGATTTGTAAAACTCTTGCCCAATCTACTATTTGGCGTTTTCTGTCAAGAGGTTGGACGGGATTTGTTAACTATTATTGACATCGAATCCAGGATCCAACTGGGGCAAAATACCATCTGTGGGCAAAATGCCAACCCATGTCTTGAGATCGCTTAGATCTCTAGTCTTGCTGCCCTCGAAAGACTCTGCTTTCCAAACCTGTGCCTCCCAAACCTGTGCTTTCCAAGCGTGTGCCTCCCAAGCTGGCCCCAGGGGCATAGCAAGCTTCCGGTAAAGCCGACTGTAAAGCCAAGCCTCGATCTGGCATCCCGCGTCCGGTCACTAAAAATCCCTTGCGGTGACCCCCCCCAGTTGTCAATAATGTCTAAACTGTGGGAGTATCAGGACTTTTGTATGTGCGATCGATTTAGTCAATTGAGATTAAGTTAGTCGATTGAGATTAAGGCCGGTAAAGGCTGGGTCATCTCCTGTAATACTCTGTTCACGACTTGCAAACTCTGCCCACGCAACTCTTACATTTCTTGGAATCATGGCTCTAACCGAACCTGGAAGCTACAAAGAGACCGTTAATCTGCCTCAGACAAAGTTTGACATGCGGGCCAATGCTGTCAAACGGGAGCCAGAGATTCAAACCCTTTGGAACGAGGAGAAGATTTACGAAACCCTAGCCCAGGAAAATCCCGGTGAGCTATTTGTGCTGCACGATGGCCCGCCCTACGCCAATGGTGATCTGCACCTAGGCCATGCGTTGAACAAGATCCTCAAGGACATCATCAACAAGTATCAACTGCTCAATGGGCGGAAAGTGCGATTTGTACCCGGTTGGGACTGCCACGGGTTGCCGATCGAGCTGAAGGTATTACAGGGACTGAAGTCATCAGAACGCCAAGGCTTGACGCCGATCGCCCTGCGGAAAAAAGCAGCGGAGTTTGCCCTGGAAACGGTGAATAACCAACGGGAAGGCTTTAAGCGTTATGGCGTTTGGGCGGATTGGGATCATCCCTACGTCACCCTTAATCCGCAGTATGAAGCGGCCCAGATTGGTGTATTTGGAGAAATGTTTCTCAAGGGCTACATCTACCGGGGATTGAAACCCGTGTATTGGAGTCCGAGTTCCCGCACGGCCCTTGCAGAAGCAGAGTTGGAATATCCCGAAGGTCACACCTCCAATAGCTTGTATGCGGCCTTTGAAGTCCTGAATCTTGCACCTGCTTTGCAGACCCCGTTTGATCCCTTCCTAGGAGAATTGGGTGTGGCAATTTGGACGACAACGCCTTGGACATTGCCGGGGAACTTAGCGGTTGCCGTGAATGCGGATTTGGTCTATGCCGTGGTGGAAGTGGGTGACAATAATCCGACTCGCTTCAAATATCTGATTGTGGCTAAGGATCTTGTGGAAACCTTAGCGGAAAAGCTGGGCACAACGCTAACGGTGAAGGCTTCGACCATGGGTAAATTGTTGGAGCATTGCACCTATCAACATCCCCTGTTCGATCGCGTGAGTGAAATCATTATCGGTGGGGACTACATCACCACAGAATCTGGAACGGGTTTGGTGCATACGGCTCCCGGCCATGGGCAGGAAGACTACCTCGTGGGACAGCGCTATGGTTTGCCGATCCTGTCGCCGGTGGATGATGCGGGGAATATGACTGAGGAAGCGGGGCCGTTTGCGGGACTCAATGTGCTGAAGGATGCGAATCCTGCGGTAGTGGCAGCGTTACAAACAGCGGGTTCTCTGCTGAAGGAAGAACCCTACCAGCACAAATATCCCTACGATTGGCGGACGAAAAAACCCGTGATTTTCCGAGCAACGGAACAGTGGTTTGCCTCGGTGGAAGGCTTCCGGGAGGCGGCACTCAAGGCCATCCAGGAAGTGAAATGGATTCCGGAACAGGGGGAAAATCGCATCACGGCAATGGTAGCGGAGCGATCAGATTGGTGTATTTCTCGACAACGCAGTTGGGGGGTCCCGATTCCGGTGTTCTACGACGAGGAAACCAATGAACCGTTAATCACAGCGGAAACCCTGTCTCATATCCAAGCCATTATTGCGGAGAAAGGCTCCGATGCCTGGTGGGAGATGACGGTGGAGGAATTGCTGCCTGCGCAGTATCGCAACAATGGTCGAACTTACCGCCAGGGCTTTGACACGATGGATGTCTGGTTTGATTCCGGGTCTTCCTGGGCTTCGGTGGTGCAGGCGCGGTCTGAGTTGCGCGATCGCTATCCGGTGGATATTTACCTGGAAGGCTCCGATCAGCACCGAGGTTGGTTCCAATCCAGTTTGCTGACCAGTGTAGCGGTCAATGGTCATGCGCCCTACAAAACGGTATTGACCCACGGTTTCACGATCGATGAACAGGGTCGCAAGATGAGTAAATCCCTGGGTAATGGGATTGATCCGGCGGTGGTGATCAAAGGGGGCAAAAATCAGCAGCAGGAGCCTCCCTATGGAGCTGATATTCTGCGACTGTGGATTTCCTCCGTGGATTACACCAACGATATGCCCTTAGGGAAAAATATCCTCAAACAACTGAACGATGTTCGGGGCAAGATTCGCAATACGGCACGGTTCCTGCTGGGGAATTTGCACGATTTCGATCCGGCCAAGGATGCGGTGAAGTATGAAGACCTGCCGGAACTCGATCGCTATATGCTGCATCGCATTACGGAGGTGTTTACAGAAGTCACTGACGCTTTTGAAACCTATCAATTTTCGCGCTTCTTCCAAACCGTGCAGAATTTCTGTGTGGTGGATTTATCCAATTTCTATCTGGATATTGCCAAGGATCGGCTCTACATCAGTTCCGCTAATGCAGAACGGCGACGGAGTTGCCAAACGGTGTTGGCGATCGCGCTGGAAAACCTAGCCAAGGCGATCGCGCCTGTCCTGTCCCACTTGGCGGAGGATATCTGGCAATTTTTGCCCTATGCCACACCGTATAAGTCCGTCTTCCAATCGGGCTGGGTACACCTGGAGGAGTCTTGGAAGAATCCAACCTTGGCAGACAAATGGGTGAAGCTGCGGGAACTGCGCACCGAAGCCAACAAAGTCCTGGAACAGGCACGGGCGGCGAAGGATATTGGTTCGTCATTGGAAGCGAAGTTATTAATCTACGTGGCGGATGATAGCTGGAAAGCGGTGTTACAAACGCTGAATCCCGCAGACAGCAAGGCCGGGAATCGGGTTGATGAATTGCGTTATCTGTTCCTGACTTCGCAGGTGGAGTTGGTGGAAAGTGCCGATCGCATTTCAGGTATGAAATATTCGCTCAGTTCTGAAACATGGTCTCTGGGTGTGGCGGATGCGGAAGGACAAAAGTGCGATCGCTGCTGGAACTATTCCACCCATGTCGGGCAGGCCGAGGACCATCCGTTATTGTGCGATCGTTGTGTGGATGCGATCGATGGCAAGTTCTAAGCGGTTCTAGGCAGCTCTTGGAACAGTGATTTTGAAGGCGGTGAGGAGATCACGATCCCATGGATGGTGTCTCCTACCGCTTTCCATCTTGAGATCATTTGGAATTTATGGCAATGGTCTGAGGAGCAGTGGGTATCGAAACCCGCGATCGTGCCCTGGTTGCTTTGTTATTCCTTGCCATTGTCTATGTTATTCCTTGCCATTGTTTATTAGTGTTGTCTATTACTGTTATTCATTGAGGGTGAGTACTGCCATGATGCATGGATTTATTCCACCGGAGCGTTTTTTTCCCTATTTGACTTGGACAGATATTCGCAATTTACCCGATAAAGAGCGCATTGTGATTGTGCAACCTGTAGGCGCGATCGAACAACATGGGCCGCATTTACCGTTGGTGGTGGATTCTGCGATCGGGATGGCGGTGTTAGGTCAAGCCCTCGATCGGCTTAATCCCGCTGTTCCTGCCTATGCGATGCCTTCGTTGTACTATGGCAAATCCAATGAGCATTGGCATTTTCCTGGCACGATTACATTATCGGCCCAGACGTTAACTAGTGTGTTGATGGAAACGGGCGAAAGTTTATACCGAGCAGGATTTCGTAAGTTGATTCTGATGAATTCCCATGGGGGGCAGCCGCAGATTATGGACATCGTGGCGCGGGATTTGCACGTGGCCCATGAGGATTTTGAGGTATTTCCGTTCTTTACCTGGCGTGTCCCCCATATCACGAAGCAACTGCTGACGGAAAAGGAAGGCTGGTTGGGGATTCATGCGGGAGATGCGGAAACGAGTTTGTTGCTGTCTATTTTGCCGGATCAAGTAAAAATGGATCGGGCGGTTATGGAATATCCCCATGGCCTACCGGAGGATAGTTTACTCACGTTGGAGCGCAATTTGCCGATTCCTTGGACAACGCGGGATATCAGTCGCAGTGGGGTAATTGGGGATGCGACGGCTGCAACGAAGGAAAAGGGCGATCGGATTTTGGCTTCGTTGGCGGAGGGCTGGGCGCAGGTGATTGAGGATGTGCATCGCTTTCAGCAGCCGCAGTTGTGGCGGGAGGAATAGAAATTTATTTTGAGGCTTGACGAAGGGGGAAGGTTTGCGGTAATTTAGTTTACCGTAAGGGGTTATAGCTCAGTTGGTAGAGCACTTCAATGGCATTGAAGGGGTCAGCGGTTCGAATCCGCTTAGCTCCATTTTTAATTAAACTGCTTGATCTAGGGTGGCTTAATTCTGCTTAGGGTCTAGTTGGGCGCTGGGTCATTAGGACGCTTCTAGTGATCGACTCTGTGGTTAAACCGGACTACAGTGCGATCGGGTTGGGCGCTTGGCTAGGGGCGTAGTCTGATCGATCGACCGATGAGATCGATCTTTGAGATCTGTGCCCTTGAGCAAATAGAGCGAGTAAACACTGGGCAAGGCGACTGGCAAGCAGTCAGAAGGAGAGCCGTTGAACTCCGCCATGATCCTGACAGAACGAGAATTGGCAAAACTGTCTATTGCATGATTTCGATTGACATAGATTGTCTGGAGGAAATATGTGTTCTGAAACTCACCCTTCCCCTGCTCAAGGCTCCACTGGCTCCGAAGAAAGTCCCAGTATTCTGTCCCATGTTTCGCTGGGAACGAATCAGTTTGAACAGGCTGTTGCGTTTTATGACGCGGTGTTGGCAACGTTGGGCTACCAACGACTGATGGATTATCCCGATGCTGTGGCCTATGGCAAGGTTTATCCGGAGTTTTGGGTGCAAGTTCCGATCGATGGGCGACCGGCTAATGTGGGAAATGGATCGCACATTGGATTTATTGCGCCAACGAAGGAAGCGGTTCATGCGTTCTATGAATCGGCGTTGCAGGCGGGCGGGCAAGATGACGGGGCTCCTGGCCCTAGGCCGGATTATGGCGATCCTTACTATGGGTGTTTTGTGAGGGATTTAGATGGCCATAAAATTGAGGCGACATTCTGGGATTTTGCGCTGGATCAACCGGAGGCACAGAGTCCGGCTGCTGGTTAGATAGAATTGATAGTCAGAGATGGGGGCTGGAGGGACGCGATCGTCTAGCTTAAGACGGTATGTGAGGCGCAGGCCCTATGTTAGGCTGCGCCTAGACTAAGAGCTGAGTTCTAAAGAGAATCTAAAGAGAGGCAAAGGCAGGTTCCGACATTTTTTATTGTAAATGTGTTGCATTCAAGCGTTGACGATGAGCCGACTCCCTGCAGTTGCCAATCCAACCCGCCAACTCTATCCCAGTGACCTGAGCGATGCAGAATGGGTCATCATTGAACCTAAGTTACCAGCTCCCAAAGGCTTTGGGCATCCGCGTGAGGTGGACTTGCGCGAGATTCTCAACGCCATCTTCTACATTCAACGGACTGGATGCCAATGGGAAATGCTGCCTCACGACTTGCCGCCTCATCAGACGGTCTACAAATATTTCCGGAAGTGGCAACGTAAAGGCCTTTGGCAGGCAATTCATGATGAATTGCGGGGTGAACTTCGCGAAGACTTGGGACGAGCGGTCGCCTCCAGCATAGCAATCGCAGATTCGCAATCCGTCAAAACGACGGAAAAAAGGGGGCGGTCTACGGGTTTGATGGCGGCAAGAAGGTTAAAGGCCGTAAGCGCCATGTCGTAGTGGATTCTCAGGGCTTCGTGTTGGGAGTCTTGGTGACGGAAGCCAATGCTTCAGAACGATTAGGAGCCATTGTTGTGTTGAACGAGGCTCGCGACCAGTTAGCTCGTCTAGAGGTCATCTATGTGGATCAAGGCTATTCGGGGGAGACCTTTGCGCGAGCGGTTCGTCAAGTCTGTGGTGACTCGGTGCGGGTTGAGGTCATTAAACGCTCTTCCAAGACCTTTGAAGTCTTGCCTAAACGCTGGATTGTGGAACGCACCTTTGGTTGGTTGAACCGCTACCGACGCTTGAGCAAAGATTATGAGGTCTACACTGAGACCAGCGAAGCCATGATTTACGGGGCGCTGATTCGTCTGATGCTACGCCGTAAAGCAGCTTAAGCTTTACTTTAGAAATTAGCTCTTAGAGGAGAATCGTTTTACCCTTGATTGGCGTGAGCTGAATAAACAGAGAAGACTTAATCTTGGCAAAGAAAATAAATATTATCGATATGGTCTACTTAAAGTAGATATGCCTGTATTGAAGAATGGCGTTTTCGCCAAATGTGAAATTTGGGACTGCAAGAACCGTGCAGTTTTGATCACAGCTACTGCCAAGCAAGATAAACTCAGTAGCTACATTGGAATTGTGTGGCTAGGCTTTTCCCGAGAGATTCCGGAATTTTCTGAGTATCTAACCTATCAACTTAGCTGTGAATCAGATCAACGCTCAACGCTCATTCGCTCACAACAGCCTAAGATCATAGGTGAAGGACTCAATTTAAATGAGGTAATGTGTCCAGATGGTTTTCATCCCATTATATAGACGATAGAACAAGTGCTGAAAGCTAATTACTCTTCTTGCATATAGCGCTTCCCCTCGTAATGAAGTACATCCAAATTGAGCCAGAGAAGGGCTTTAGATTGCAGACTGCATCTCACCAGACTGGGAATCGCTATGACGATTGATCTGACTGCTCTGAGATATTATCAGCTAACAAGTCCATTGGAGCGGGCTGTCAAATGTTGATCTACAATAGGCGTAGCATCGCTCACAGCCGCTCAGCAGGAACGATAGCATCATAACGAAAGGACATAACACCATGAAACAATGGTATGAAGAACTATTCGAAAATTATGGAATGAAATATGACAACGAGTGCTTCACCCAAGGCACCGTTGGTGAATGCAACTTTATTGAAAAAGAGATTGGTTATGATAAGAGCTTAAAGATACTGGATATTGGGTGTGGAACAGGCAGGCATGCAATTGAGTTGACAAAAAGAGGCTACACCGTTCTGGGGGTTGACCTTTCAGATTCGCAGTTAGAGCGTGCAAGAGAAAAGGCATCTATGGATAATCTCCAAATTCATTTTCAAAAGCATGATGCCAGAGATCTTCCATTCCTACATGAATTCGACTTGGTAATCATGTTGTGCGAAGGAGGGTTTTCGCTGATGGAGACCGATGAAATGAACTATCAGATCCTCCGGAATGCTTCTAATGCCCTAACGCAGAAAGGGAAACTGATATTTACGACTCTGAATGCCCTATTTCCTCTGTTCCATTCCGTCAAAGATTTTCTTGATTCAAACACAAAAGAAGGAAACGCAAAATGCGACAGTATTTCATTCGATTTGATGACTTTTCGGGAACACAATACCGTATATGTCGAAGATGATCTCGGGAATAAAAAGGAACTCCACTGCAACGAAAGGTATTATACGCCACCGGAAATAGCATGGCTGTTAAAAACCCTTGATTTCAACGTCATTGATATTTTCGGCGCGAAGCTTGGTGCTTTTAGTCGGAATGACGAATTATCGACTGAGGATTTTGAAATGCTTGTAATCGCAGAGAAATGATTGGGAAATGCTAACCCGTCGCTGGATCCGACTCGCAAGCTCGCGGCTCAGCTTTTTGTTAGCTGGCTTCGTTCAAACTTTGACGTAGTTTAAGATTATCTGCTCAGGTTGTGTGGTTAGAGCGATCGCGATCTCTTTGTAGCAATCGAACTAGTATTCCGAGGTAATAGAACTTTTTATAAGTTAATGCTTTTCTCATAATTTGATAGACGATCGCTTGATTCATCTGTAGCGTGCAGTTATTCTGTCCAAATTGACCCCAACATGAGTCAGTCGCTTTATATCATCCAGCAGCAACCCACAAGGCTCCATCTATATGGCCAGCGTATTGGGTGGCTCGGTGTCATCTTGTTCGGTCTCCTATGTACGACGTATGGAGCATGGTATTCTTACACATCCGGTCAAGTGATGCAGCTAGAATGCACTTCCAGTCGTAGCCCGATGCCTTGCCAAGTCACCCGATGGCGACAAGCGATCGTGCCGAATGAACGCAATACCACAATCGAATCAATTCAGTCCGCCTCAATCATCGAAGAAACCTTTGATGGCGGGACTAGCTATAAACTCATGCTGACAACGCCTCAGCGAACCTTTGAATTTCCTGGTGTCACCGGTGATGTGGTGCAGCGCAGTACCCAGACGATCAACACATTCAGTCAGCAGGTTCCGGCAGAACCATTCAAGCTCGAATATAACAATCAGAGTAGCAGCCGTAACTGGACTATTTTCTGGGGGGTTGGCACCGGTGTTTTGATTCTCGTGCTGCTGTGTACACCAATTTCAGTTGATTGGCAATTTGATACCGAAACTGGCTGGCTGTCCGCCAATTGTCGCCACATTTTTTGGCGGCATCAATATCAGAAACCGCTCGCTCAGATTCAATCGATCCATTGGATCGAAAAGGTTCATAGCAACTATGATGGGAGCACGACATCCTACACGATCGACTTAATCACCCGATCAGGGGGAACGATTTCACTAGTACCATTCATGTGGACTAAGGATTGGAGTCGGACTAGCTCAAAGCCTGTTGTAACAGCAATTAGCCAGATCTTAAAGCAACCGATAGTCCGTCGATAGTCTGTTACTGTGGATCATCATCCCCTTGCGCGATCGCGAACTCGATTCGCAGTTCGTAAAATCTGTGCCGCCAGCATCGCCGCCCCAAACCCATTATCAATATTCACTACACCAATCCCCGCTGCGCAGGAATTCAACATCCCCAGTAATGCAGCCAATCCATTAAAACTAGCACCATAGCCAACACTAGTCGGCACAGCAATCACCGGACAATCTGCTAATCCTCCCACCACGCTGGGCAATGCACCCTCCATTCCCGCGACTACAATTAACACATCAGCATCAGCAATCACATGGCGATTGCTTAATAAACGATGAATTCCCGCTACGCCCACATCCCACAAACGCTTCACAGAACACCCCGACAACTCCGCTGTAATGGCCGCTTCCTCCGCGACCGGCAAATCCGCCGTCCCCGCTGACAGAATACCGATCGTTCCCGGAATCGGTTGTGGAGGAGCCGATCGCAATGCACAAATCTTCGCCCGATCGAAGTATTCCACCTGCGGCACCATTTGCTGAATCCAATCGTAGACCTCCCGCTCCACCCGCGTCGCCATCACCACCGACGCCCGATCGCGCATCGACTCCATAATTTGGGCAATTTGTTCCGGCGTTTTTCCCGGCCCCCAAATCACCTCTGGAAAGCCTGTCCGAATCGCCCGATGGTGATCCACATGGGCAAAATCCCCCACCTTTTCAAAGGCGAGATCCTTGAGATTTTCCAACGCTCGATCGGGACTGAGATGGCCTTGGGCAACAGCTTGCAGCAGAGATCGAATCTGTTCCGGGTGGGTCATAGTGCCGCAGAAAATCAATTACACTGGAACTAACCTACCATTGACTTACCCCCTTCTCGCCCCACCCCACCAGAATTCTATATTTACTATCCACCCCGCTAACGGGATTGGGTCAGGTAGAGTTCATCGATATTCCATAGCCCCCAAAAGGGTAACCCGTTGTATTGCAAGCCCTGCACGGGGTTACGCACCGCCATCAATGCCCGATCGTTGACCAAATGGATAATCGGTAACTCTTCCTGCACCAGTTGCTGAAATTGACCATAGATTTTTTTGCGTTTTTCCAAGTCGAATTCCCGCGCCCCTTCCCGGAACAGGCGATCGATTTCCACTTCAAAGGGCTTCGGCGCGTAGTCCTGGATGGGAGGCTGCCCTGGTTGCTGCTTGAGATTAAACGAATGGGAACCGCCGCTGCTCATCCACAGGTTTGCCACCAAATGAGGTTCCACACCGCCCTCAAACCCCACCATATGGGTATCCCAATCCCGTGAACTATTAATCTTATCCACTAGCACATTAAAGTTAATTGCTTGGAAATTCACCTTCATGCCAATTTTGTTCAAATCCTGCTGTACCTGTGCCGCGATCGCCACCCGCACCAGGTTATTGGCATTGGTAATCAGTTCAAACTCAACGCGATTGCCGCGATCGTCGAAGAGTTCGCCCTGGGCATTGTAGCGAAAACCCGCTTGTTGCAGTAATTCCTTAGCCTTCGCTGGGTTGTGAGCGTAGGTTTTTAAGCCCTGCTGGGGCGAGAGATAAAAGGGACTTTGCACTGATACGGGGGAATGCTGCACCACACCCAATCCCCGGAAAATATTGTTATTAATCCGTTCCTTGTCAATACTGTAGGCAACGGCTTGGCGAAACAGCTTGTTATTGAACCAACGGGATTTTTTCGGATCAACAAAGGGTTTCCCGTCTTTATTTTTAGCGGTACTCAAATTGAATACAAACTGCAACACCCCCGACCATGGCCCCCCATCCATTAGCCGAAAGTTACCCCGTTGCTCTTCCCGTTTCAGCAAAGCATAATACTCTGCTTTCAACGGACGGGCATCGCCCATCACATCCAAATCACCCGATCGAAATTTCAGCAATTGCAGATCTTGATTTTCGATCACCTTCCAAATGATTTTTTCAATTTTCGGCAGTGTTTCTCCCTGGGCTCCCTTGCGCCAGTAGTAGGGATTACGGCGAAAAATCACTCGCTGTCCCGTCGTGTAACTTTCCAGCATATAGGGGCCGCTAACCACAACATCTTTCGGATTGGTATCCGTGCCCCAAGTATTGAGAAACTTTGGATTGCCCTTCTGGTCAACTTCCTTCAGCGATCGCTCTAGCTTATGTTTCGGCAGAATCGCGACCGACCCCGTGCGGCCTCCAGTAGTCGTATGGAGAAAGGGCGAAAACGGTTCGGGAAAGGTAAACTCCACCCGCCGATCGTCTAGTTGCCGCACGTTGGGAAACTCACCCTTCGCGCCAATGCGAATTTGATCCTTGGATTCGATCGGGACTTTTTCGTTAAAAACAATCTCGTTATAGGTAAACACGACATCCGCTGCGGTGAGGGGTTGCCCATCAGACCAGCGCAGTCCTGGCCGGAGGGTAAACACCACCTTCTTTTTGTCCGGCGAGAACTCCCATTTCTCTGCCAGTGCGGGTTCCACCGCCCCCGTCATACCATTTTCGCGGGTGAGGCCCTCATGGCTAAACAGAAAAATATTGGGCACCGAGGCACTGTTGGCGTAATTAAAGGTTTTGGGATCGATCGGAGTTAGCAATCGCAGCGTTGATTCAGATTCTTTTGCCCAGCGATGGGGATTACAGCCGCATAGCATCAAGGCTAGCAATCCCGAACCTAAACCGAGCCCTAACGTTCTTGGAAAACTCACCATTAGTCTTCCACCTTCAACTCATGGAGATTCCACAGGGCTTCACCGCCTTCTGGATAGCGAATGCCTTTAACCCGATCGCGCACCGCTGCCATAATCCGCGCATTGACGAGGTAAATAAAGGGGACTTGTTCCTGGGCGATTTGTTGAAACTGGTTGTAAATCTGTTTACGCTTCGTTTCATCCAGTTCCTGAGCTCCTTTGATATACAGTTGCTCAATCTCCTTTTCCCAATCGGACACCACCCGTCCTTCCACCGGGGGAGCCGACGGCCCTGGTTTTTGGTTGAATAGGTGCGATCGTCCGTCGGTCAGCCACATATTGGAACCGCCATGGGGGTCAAGGCCCCCGCCCCCGTAGGCCATCAGCACCGCATCCCAGTCCATGGAGTTATCTACTTTGTCACTGAGTACATTAAAGTCGATCGCGCTCAGAGCCACTTCCATGCCAATCTGGGCCAAGTCCTGTTTAATTTGCGAAATCATTTGCACCCGCAAGACGTTACTTGCATTGGTGGTGATTGTGAACTTCACAGGATTGCCGTCAGCGTCTACCAATTTGTTGTCACTCGTATATTTAAACCCAGCGGATTGCAAAATTTGCCGCGCTCGTTCTGGATTGTAGCTGTAGGTTTTCAGTCCCTTTTCGGGCGGTAAATAAAAGGGGCTTTGCTGCACAATGCTGGAATGCACCCGGGTTCCCAAACCGCGAAACAGGTTGGTATTCATGCGATCGAGATCCAATGCATAGGCCACTGCTTGGCGGAACTTCACGTTGTTAAACCACTTGGATTTCACCGGATCAACCAAAGGTTTGCCGTTGCGTTTGCCCTGGTTGAGGTTAAAGGCAACAAAGGTGAAAATCGGACGCGGCCCACCGACATAAAGCGTAAATTTACCTCGTTTTTCCTCTTGCTTCAACAGCGCGAAATCCTCTGGACGAATCGGTTCTACGAGATCTGGCCCCCCCGATCGAAACTGTTGCAATTCCGTATTTTGGTTTTCTACGGACTTCCAAACAATCCGTTCGATGTAGGGTTGTTGCTGATTTTGCGAATCTTTGCGCCAGTAGTAGGGATTGCGTTTAAAAATCACTCGCTGATTCGGTGTGTAGCTGTCCAGCACATACATGCCATTACAGACAATTTGCCGAGGGTCAGTTTCCGTTGTCCAGGTAGACATAAACTTGGGCTTGCCATCCACTTTTTCCCGCACCGTCGATTCCAGGGCATGTTTCGGTAAAATGGCGAGACCCAGTTGGCGTAAAAACGGCGCAAAGGGTTCTGGGGTGGTAAATTCCACGCGCCGATCGTCAATTTTGCGGATCGTCGGCAACTTGCGATCTTTTCCAATCTTCAAAACATCTTGAATATCCGTCGGAATATCAGGATTGAAATAAACATCCTGAAAACTAAACACGACATCATCTGCTGTGAGTGGTTGCCCATCCGACCATTGCAGTCCGGGGCGCAGGGTCACAATCACTCGTTTTTTATCGGGCGAAACTTCCCAAGACTCTGCTTGGATAGGTTCTAGTTCGCCAGTCAAGGTATTTTCGTTGATCAAGCCTTCATACAGGTAGCCAAAAACATTCGGATTTTCGTTGCTCAGGGCATAATTAAAGGTTTTTGGGTTGCCAGTTTGGCTAATGATCAGTTCAGGGACTCGGGCCGCTTGGCTTTTGAAGTGGGTGGGATTGCAGGCGGAGAGTTGAACCGCAAGGCAGAGGGCGATCGCTGCCCAAAGAACGCCCCATCTCCACGTTTTGCGCCGAAAAAATCCCACCATAGCCGAATCCAATCGCTTGTTAAAGGGTCATTGCCCTCTATTGTACTGTTGAATCCTAAACTGAATAGGCTAGGAGCGCGATCGGACTCCTAGCCTATTGATTCGCTAGTGACAGTTAGACAGTTGCGATGAAGACTACTGGGCCAATTCCGCTTCGATCGCTGCAACCAAGCTTCCCGGTGTAGCACTGCTGCCATAGCGAGCCACTACGTCCCCTTGCTTGTTCACCAGAAATTTTTCAAAGTTCCACTTCACATCCCCTTGGGGCGGCGTTTGGGTCAATTCTGCATATAGCGGATGGCGATCGCTTCCCAGGATTTTCACCTTATCAAACAAATCAAACGTCACCCCATAGCGAGTTTCACAAAACTGCTGGATTTTCTCATTGGAATCTGGCTCCTGCATCCCAAAATCATTGCAAGGAAAGCCCAATACCCGCAAGCCTTGGTCAGCATATTGTTTTTGCAGGTCTTCCAATCCCTTGTACTGCCCCGTATAACCACAGTAGGAAGCTACATTAACAATCAGCAGAACTTTACCTGCATAGTCCGATAGCTTCTTTTCGTCGCCAGTAATCGTTTTGACGGTGATATTGGAAATGTTAGTCATGGTCTTCGATCGTGAACCTGCTTACAACAAGAAATCCTCGTTTAGTCTAGCAAATCCCGTCCGCCGAGGCTCCTTACAGTCCTCTCACAGTCCTGATGCGCTTGCAGTCCCGACAGGCTTCATTCCCGATCCTCTCTCCTCCAGGCGGTCACAGGCCCTGTCCCCATCCAGATCAACTTTGGGTCAAATTGGGCAACATCTTTTGTATGCTCTTGTTTTTTAGGCTCTTGGGAAAATAGTGTTCTCTGAACGAATCAGGTGGGCAGTCTAGAGCTAACACCTTGAAACGCTAAGGGAAAATCATCATGTCAGACGTTCGGGCAGTAGCAGGCAATCCTTCTGAAGTGTGGGATGATCTAAGCTGGGATGACTTGAACCGCGCAGAACAACAACTTTGGGGCAATCTGGGTTGGGATGCTGACAGTTGGGAGGAAGAAACCGATCCCCCTGCATCGAGCGAAAAGTATTGGGAAGAGCTGAGTGGTTCCGAACGCCAATCTGCGGAAGCTCTGGGCTATACCCAAGAGACCTGGGATGAAGAAGATGAGGAATAGGTGACTGTCAACCTCACAACATCATTCATTGGTTTACTTCCTGTTTAAGTACTAGAAATGTTAGAGACTAAGAGCGGAGCAATCTGTTTTTAGTCCTATTTTTTTTGAGGGAACAAGCTGATTAAAATCATATACAATTAACGCGATCGATTCGTCATAATGCAATGGTCCATCCGTCGCTCATCCATCGCTTCAACCCATGCGTCGGTTTTGTAGGTGTTGCCATGTTTTTGGGGCATTGCCACACCGGTCTATCTGCAAGGCATCGCCCGCGATTCCGTGGATAGTCGCGATTAAAAAGTAATGTATTTAATCTGATGGAATTTAGAAATAATTTATATGCTAGAGATAGCAAGAAAGTATTGTAATGGAGATAGATATCTATCATTACAGGAGAGTTAGCCATGTTAAAACAACACCCCGTGGAATGCGATGACAATGAACAGTCTCCAACTCCCCCCAATCGTATTCAACCCCTTATGGAAAATGAAATTCTGAAACATGCCCCCAACTTGCAAAATGCCCGATCGCCCCTTTGGGCTGGACTGACCGATCGGGATACTGGAATGGGTCGGGTTTTGCAACAACTCCAAAACAACTGTTCAACTGGGGCTTCGACCACCGGCGGAGATTTCAATATTGATCAGTCCCTAGCGCAAGTTTCCGGTGAGGAAGCCGTCGGCGGCACAGCGCCCACCCCAGAACAAAATGTCGTGGAAGATTTAGCTGTTGCCGTGGGCATTGAAATTCCCGATCGGGAATGGCTCCACACCACAGAAATGCTGGAAAATCGCGACTCCCACCGCTGGGAACTGGATCCCAAATCCTCGGAGGACTATTCCGATCGTCGGGACTGGTAATGGTTGCGGGAACGGCTCACCAAAACATGGATTCCACCAGCCGAGAACCCCCGGCCCGCAATGCCAGGGTGGAATGTAACGCAGTAAACACTAACGTAATCGGAACCGTTAGAAAATGCACTGTGCGAAGCACTTGCCAATCGTTCCCAAAAAGTTCCAGAATCCAAGCAAACTGCGCCGGTTTATACATTCCCAAGCCCGTCAGGATTGCTAGCAGCAACACCGGCACGATCGCAGTGTAAACCAAGCGATGTAGCGCATAGACTTTGCGTTTGGGATTTTTACCTTGAATTAACGCTTTCCCATCGTTACAGCCAACATAGCGAATTTTCCAGCGGCGGGTCGCCAAAATATAAACGCCATACCACAACAAATTGAGGGCAAAGAGATTCATCCCGGCAAAGTGCCAATCGCGTCCCCCCGCCAGCCAACCACCGAGGCCGAAAATGGGGGGAATGTGCCACCCCGCCCGACCTCCAAAAACTGGATTAGCATTATAAATTTGCAGGCCACTGGTCAGCATGATCGCCACACTGATGATATTGAGCCAGTGGAACACCTTCGTCGCGATCGCGGGTTTGGGCCAAAGCTTGGGCGTAGCAGCAGAAGTCATGGGAGATCACAACAAAAGGGCAGATCTATGGTAATCGATCGCTTCTGCAATCCACCTTGATCTGCCCAAAAGTCATTCGATCGTAGGGGGGGTAACCCTGGCCTAGCAGGACGCCCCTAACGTTTACCGTTGGCCGTTACCGTTCCCTTATCGGTTTTAGCCAAAATCCGTTCTGCCAACTTATCCGGCACTTCCTGCAAGTGGTCATACTGCCACTCAAAATTGCCAACGCCCATGGTGAGCGATCGCAGTTCCACAATCATGTCATGCATTTCCGCCTGGGGAATTTGGGTTTGCACCTCATCCCAGCCAACCCAACCCGCCTTGGCATCATAGCCCAGGATTTGGCCCCGACGGCCACTGACCAAGCGCAGAACCTTGGAGGTAAAGTCCGTGGGTACGGAAATCGTAATGCTGAGAATTGGTTCCAGCAAAATCGGTTCACACTTGACTAAGCCTTCCTGCATGGCAATGCGGGCCGCTTGCTTAAAGGCTTGCTCGGAACTATCCACGTTGTGGTAAGAACCATCGGTGAGCGTCACGGCAATATCGACGATCGGGAATCCCAACGGCCCCTGGTTGAGGTATTCCCGCACCCCAATTTCCACCCCCGGAATGTATTGTCTGGGAACAACTCCCCCAACAATGGTTTCGCTAAAGCTGAAGCCTTCCCCACGACCCACGGGTTTAATGTCCAAATGCACATCGCCGAACTGACCATGGCCGCCGGTTTGGTGCTTGTAGCGCCCGTGGGATTTAGCAGCTTTGCGAATGGTTTCCTTATAGGGCACCTGCGGTTTATGGGTCACCATGGGCAGATTGTATTTCCGCCGCAGCCGATCGAGGGCGACTTGCAAATGAATATCCCCCTGGCCCCACAGGATAATTTCGTGGGTGTCGGGATGGTGTTCCCAACTCAAGGCGGGATCTTCTTCCAACAGTTTTGTCAACGCTGTGGTGAGTTTGACTTCATCATTGCGTTTTTCCGCTGCGATCGCTAGGGCGAACACTGGAGAGATTGAATCTGCCTGCGGTAAGGGTTGCAGATTTGTCCCCGTGGTGAGAATGTCTCCGGTTTTGATGCCTTCCATCCGGCCCAAAGCCACGATATCTCCGGCCCGCGCCGTTTGTACCGACTGGGTTTGCATTCCCATGAGGCGATAGAGTCCGCCAATCCGAACCCCGTTTAGCACCATGCCATCGGTGATTTCGCCCTGCCAGACCCGTGCCAGTGTTAATTTACCGCCCTGGGGCGTGTAGTAGGTTTTGAGTACTTGGGCGATCGGGTCTTTCTCCGCTGCTTTCAGCCCCCAATGATCGGCAGTCGTATCAGCTTCTGGGGCTTCCCGCACCAAGGCATCCAATAAAGGCCGGACGCCAAAATCCCGATCGGCCATGCCAAAGAACACGGGCACAATTTGATCGGCTCCCAGTTCCATCTTCAGATCCTGGAAGATTTCCTCTTCCGAGGGGGCAATGTCTTCTAGCAATTCCTCCAGTAAGTGATCATCAAAGTTCGCTAGTGTTTCCAACATTTCCGTTCTAGCGATGTGTTCTTCCGTTTCCAATTCCTTGGGGAAGGGCACCGGATCGGCGGGGGCACCGGGATGGTAGTGGTAGGCTTGCTCAGTAACTAGGTCGATAAAGCCCAGTAGATTTTCGCTCCGTCCGATCGGGTATTGGTGCGGTACTAACGGACGGCTGGAAATGCCCTTCAACGCATGGAGCACTTCCATAAAGTCCACATCGGCCCGATCCATTTTATTGAGGAAGACCAAATGCGGAATTTTCAAATCATCCAGAAATTTAAACAGGGGCGACAGATTCAATACCCGATCGACCACGGGTTCGCAGACGATAACCACGGCGTCTACGCCCACCAGAGCATTGTAGGTTTCCTGGGCAAATTCGATGGAACCCGGACAGTCTAAAAAGGTCAATAAAATACCGCCATAGGACGTACTGGCGGCGTTCACTTCAACGGACATCTGCCGATCGCGGGCCTCTGGTGAACTATCCCCGACCGTATTTTTCTCTTGAACCGAACCTTTACGGGTAATGGCTCCCGTCACAGACAGTAGGCTTTCTAATAGGGTAGTTTTTCCGCTGAGGTAGGGGCCAACGATCGCAACGCTTCGTGACCCCGAGAGTCTTCTTTCGGTCATAACAGATCCCTCTCTTTACATGTAGCGAACTTGCATGTAGCGAATGAGTTGGAGGGATGAAGAGATGGAGAGCCGATCACTAAACCAGTCAGATAGAGACGTTAGGCGTAGCGACCTTGGGAGAGTACTGGAAGGAGTTCAGCGAGAATCCAGTACGGGAAGGGGAAGCCTTCGCAATACTTGTGCAGAAGACCTAGATGCAGAGTACCTAGGCAAATATTGACGAAGCCTGAGGCTCATCACCTCTTCAACCTTGAGTTGAACTTTGAGCTAAGCTGTACCTGCTTGATTGCATTATCCCGAAATTCTGAGTCCTCGGAGCGATCGTCGCAGCATGTTTTAACAAATGGATGGGATTTCGTTAAGAAGTACAGCGTAAGTTCTGCCATTCGGTTAACTTTTCGAGAGTTAATTATCTTGGTAGTGCCATTGCAACCGTTATGGGATTTGGGTTGAAAAGGTTGAAAAGCTAGAGAATTTGTGCCAAAAACCGCTGGGTGCGTTCCTCCTGGGGATTTTGGAAAAATGCGTCCGGCGGGGCAATCTCCACGATCGACCCACTGTCCATAAAAACGATCCGATCGGCCACTTCCCGCGCAAAGCCCACCTCATGGGTCACCACGACCATGGTCATACCGGACTGCGCCAGGGATTTCATCGCATCGAGCACCTCCCGCACCATTTCCGGGTCTAGGGCTGAGGTGGGTTCATCAAACAGCATGATTTTGGGCTGCATGGCCAGGGCACGGGCGATCGCGACCCGCTGCTGTTGGCCCCCGGAAAGCTGACCGGGATACTTGTGGGACTGTTCCAGAATGCCCACCCGCTCCAGCAGTTGCATCGCCACTTCTTCGGCTTTGGCGGCACTCCATTTGCGGACGTGGGTGGGCGCTAGGGTGATGTTTTGCAGGACTGTCAGATGGGGAAATAGGTTGAACTGCTGGAAGACCATGCCCACTTCTTGGCGAATTTTTTCGATGTTTTTCACATCTTGGGACAGTTCAATCCCGTCGATCGTAATGTGCCCCTGTTGATATTCTTCCAGCGCATTAAAGGTGCGGATGAAGGTGGACTTGCCCGATCCCGATGGCCCCATGACGACGACAACCTCACCGGGATAGACTTGCAGGCTCACCCCTTGCAGCACTTGAAACTGGCCATACCATTTCTGGACATCCTGGGCAATGATGATGGGTGACCGATCTCCCCGATCGATCTGTGCCGAAGATTCGTTGACAGACACAGACTTCGGGTCAAAGGTCATAGAATCCTCCTTACTCAGCGTTGTCCTTACTCAGCAAAGCTATTCTACTGTGTCCTCAGTGGTTCAGGGTACCAGCCATTGGGTTCATCCCGGAGATCAGGTCTAATTCAATAGCCAGTTCCAACTAAATCACCAGTTCCAACTAAATCACCAGTCCCAACTAAATCACCAGTCCCAACTAAATCACCAGTCCCAACTAAACAAAATGATAGGGCGGTAACTCTTCGCTAACTTGCACTTGCCAAAATGGACAATGGGCCTGCCAATCCGAAACGGTTTGTGGAAGATTATTGGCCCGATCGAGCAACAAATGCACCTGATGACCACTGCCTGCAACGAACTTCGCACCGATCGTCGCCATCATGCCCAACATCATTTCAAAGGAGGTTCTTTGTTTTTGTTGCCATTCATATTGGCGCTCTGCAAGCTGTTTTTTCGCCTGAAAATAAGCGCGACCTTTGAGTTGTGGGTTGAGGTCTTCTTCCGGACAATCCACGGGCGAGAGCTTTAAGAGATATTCTGCTTTGCCATCTAGATCGGTCAGTTTGTTGAAATAGTGAGAAGCGCTCTCCTGCAAATGCTGAAGTAAATCCTGTTCCGACGCAAATTCAGTCCCAAATCGCAGGGGCAGGATTGTCGTCTGGGCAAACAGAACTCGTAATACACAATCATGAATCATCACGGCCTGAAGCAAGGCGCGATCGTCCGTTTCACAGGATTGAAGACTAAAACCTGGTTCGACAATGGCCGAAATTCCATTATGCTCGACGATCGTTAACTCACCGACCATTCCTGTGGGTAGACAAATATTGGTATCGTCGGTGAAGGCATAGGTATACATAGTTATTCAGCCTCCTCCATGGCCTGAATGGCTAGCAACAGTTCCTCTTCTTGGATTTCAAAGGTTTCTTCGTCCAGTTCTCCCATATCAAAGGCCATTTGCAGGGCTAACAGACGTTTGTGTAGGTTTTCCTTTTGATCCAGTTCCACCATCACCCGATCGTGAACCTGTTCTGCAATCCAAGTCAACCCCGTAATCGGTGCAAACAAAATTTGATGCAACATAACCCAACTCTCCCACGATCGTTGTCATCCCCGTCACTGTGACCACGTAGCACCTTTAATTCAGCTCAACGACTTTAATTCAGCTCAGTAACTTGAATTCAACCCAGCGACTTTAATTCAGCTGTGCAAAGTTATAGGGAGCGGTGAAGTTGTTGTAGCGAATTTTCAAGCGATCGGGGAATTGCTGATCGATCGCCTCCACTTGTTGACTGAAGGCGACTTCCGTCTCCCAAGGAATCAAGAAGGCGGCATTGTAAACCATTGCTTCCGTCAGATTGTCATTCTCCACTACCTCGATCGCGAGGGCACTTAACCCATTCCTAAAGGCGGTAATAATTGCGTTGCGCCGTGCATCCATCGCCTGCTCGATCGCTTGGCCAATTCGCACCACTTCATCCATGCTCAGATTGCGGCCAGACATGCGATCGCGTTCGGCCCTCAGCGTTGCATTCTCTGCCATGAGACGCTGTAATTCTGCCTCCGCATCCCAAAATACCTTTACTCCCACTTCGCGGTATCCTTCCAGTCGCGCTAATAGGGCTTTCATTTCCGCACTACGGGGTGCAATCAACTGCTCATTGACCGTTTGCCAATCCTGAATCGTCAAGCCAAATCGCAAGGGTAAAACGGTGCGATAGCCCTCACCCATGGCTTTTTCCAACACTTTTTCATGGCCTAACAAGTTGCGCCGACTGGCGAGATAGCGGGCTTGCTTGGCCTCGGAATATAGGAAGACAAAATCTTCAATGACTTGGGTCTGAACCGGCTGTTGATCTAAGCCTTCTAGCGCTAACCCAGTGGGGCCGGGGCTGGGGAAGATGCCGTACAAATATAAACCATGGGACATGGGAAAAATACCTTAGAGACTTGGGGGAAGAAACTGAGAAGTCAAAAATGGAAGCAGCAGCGGAATGTAATAGCTAATCAATTTGGGATTAGATGGGTTTGGAGGTTAACACCAATTGCAATTTGGCATGAATCAAATCCAACTGGGCCAATCCCAAATCCACACTGCCTTGCACCACAATGCCCTTATTTAACAGGCGATCGAGTAATTCCAAAAGGGTGGGCTTTTCCGTCGGCTGACCGGGATAATAGCCCCCTGCTTTTGGTAATAGAGTACCCACCTCGCCCAGATCCAGATTCAAATCCGCCGGATCAATGTCAAAAATTTTGCAAATTTCTAAAACTTGCTGTTCTAAAGTTTGTAAGCTGTCCGCTGCCCGATCGAGTTGTTCATCGGTCAGTTCTCCGCTGTCCATCCGGCGGATCACCTGTGCTTCCATCAGTTGGCGAATCAGTTCAACCACCGTCAATAACAAAGGAGCCAAACCCGCATCTCGTTTACCCGTGGGTTCGGGAACGATCGAGCCTAAATCGGGGGCGTCGGGGCTTACAGGGGAAACTTCAAGGGACACGGCAATAGGAGGGGGGCAAGAGGGGGCAGTTCAATTAGCCGATCGGCTGCTGCGGCAGAGCTTTGAGGGCTTGCAGTTCGGCTTCCAGTTGTTCCACTCGGTTGAGTAACTTCTGGTTTTGTTCGACGAGGGTTTGGGTTTGGCTACTGAAATGAGGATTGTTTTCCCACCAGTTCACCCCAATTTCCCGTGCCTTATCGACGGAGGAAATTAACAACCGAATCCGAATATTCAGTAATTCCGTATGGGCAACGGAAACGGAAATATCTCCAGCAATCACAATTCCCTTATCCAGTACCCGTTCTAGCACATCCGCTAGCGTGGAACCTTGGGTGGACGTGGTGATGGATTTCGTAGCATCCGATCGCAAATTGGATTGCAATCCAGTCGGGGGCATTGCCGACGAATAACTCATGGCAAGCTCCTAGGGAATTGCAAAAAATGAACGATCGCGATGGGCTAGGCGTTTTTCTTGGGCTAACTTGCGCAGGGCATCTACGGTTTGACTGCGTTGTAGACCCAGTTCGCCTTCAATTTCGGAGAGCCGTGCCCCAGTTGTGCAAAGGGTCAGGTATTGGTAAATCTGCTCCTCGATCGATAACTGCACAGGCGGTTCGGGGGCAGCTTCAGTCTCGGCTTCCGAGGCATCGGGCAGCATGGCTAACACGTCGGTTAACTCGCTAGCGATTTCATCGGCTTCAGGCATTGCGTCGAGTTCGTCAGCAGTCTGGACTTCAGCCACGACTTCGACTTCCAAGGCATTCCCTCGGAAATCTTGGGTTTCCGGTTCCGACTCCAACACCATCACAAGCGGGTCGGGAGCGATTTCCACCCCAGTTTCCGTCGTTTCAGGCAACGTTGCAGACATCAGATCAGACATGAGATCGGCCATGGGGAGTTCACCCAGTCCAAAGTCATCGCTGACCAGTTCGTTACTGACCAGTTCGTTACTGACCAGTTCATTGCTTACAGATTCATCGCTGACCAGTTCATCCCCCAAGGATTCACTAGCTGCACTGACTACTGTTGTTTGAGGAATTGAAATTGTGGAAATTTGAGTGTTGTCAACGGGTTCTGGGGAGGGCGTGGGCGCGATCGGCTGCGCGGGTTGGGGGACTGACACCGTTTGCACGGGCACCAGTTCCTTCAGAATGGATTGGCTTTCTGGAATAGGTGACGCGCCCTGCATTAAATGCCATAGCAGCGTGGTTGCTTCTTCCATCTCTAAGGGCGATCGGGACAGCAGGATGTCCTGGCAAACGTCGCGGAAATCGGGATTATGCAGCGAAATCTCGATGTCATGATCCCGGCAGATGGTGCTGATCATCAAGCAGGACCGTAGCCCGGAGGAATTGGAGGTCTTGGTTTCCGCCCGGAAGGCTTTGACCAAACGCACAATTAAGGCTGCACTCACCCGATCGATCTCGACCTTTTGCACCAGAATTTCCTGCTGGGTGAGTTCATCCGGCTCCGGCATCGTGATGGTAATGAGGCGATCCATCAACGCATCCTGGGTGGAGTGAACACCGCAGTATTCTTCCGGGTTGGAGGTAAAGATGGCACGGAACTGAGGGTTGACCCGCACGTATTCCACCCGATTGCTTTCCGGCGGCAGTACCAGAATTTTTTCCTCCAGCACCGACAGCAGAACGTTATTCACCTCGGGGCGCGATCGGTTGAACTCGTCATAGATGAGCGTAAAACCTTCACGACAAGCCAAGGTAAGCCGAGAATCTACCCAGGTTTGCCGCAGTTGGTCTTCCACCTTCACCACGCTGTGAATGTAGTTATCCACCACTTTTTTGCGGGTGTAGCCCGATTGGGTCCCGATCAAATCCGACGTTTTGGCATCATCATCGCCAAACATCAGCATCATCGGACGTTCCAGCAAATCCGCTAGATGTAACGCCAGGGTGGTTTTTCCGGTTCCGGCGGGGCCCCGCAGGTGAATCGAGAATCCCGATAGTAAGTACCGCAGCGCCCGTGCCGTCACACGTTCGATCGCAGGAGTCGTGACAAATCGTCGGGGGCTGGTACGAAGTACAGTGGTCACAGGCACTTCCTCAAATAAATTGCTATCAACTAATGTCTAGACAGGGCAGGGGATGGAGACCCTTGGGCCACGCTAGGGGCAACTAGCGTTACCGAAGGTGGATTGAGCGATGGGTGATTGAGTGATGGGCCGCTAATCACCGATGGCGGATCAACTAGCGAGCCCGATCCCTAACGAGCCATATAAAGGCGATCGCGCTGGATCACATGGCCTTCCCGAATCAACCGAGTCAGCGTACTGACCGCATCGGCACGGCTCATCTCTAGAGTGGACTCCAGATCCGATAAACGAACACCTTCACTCTGTTGGATCAGATGCAACATCTGCATTTCCATCGAAGTTGCTGGCGATGCCTGGGTTTTGGCGGTCGATCGGGATTGGGGTTCCGCAGTCTGGGCCGACGACGGTTCGAGTACTGCTGCCTCAGAAGATGCAGTCTGTACCACTTTTGCTGTCAGGGTTTGATCCACGGATTGCAGAAGTTCCTTGACACTTTCCGCATTGACCGGCGTATCCGATCGCGCCATCATCAATAAATCCGTCAGCACTTGCTCGATCGGCAGCGCTTCCTGAGGCCCTTGGGCTAGGGGCATAGCCGGAACGGGAGTCGCTGGGGTGGAAGTGGCAGACTTTTCCGACTTTTGGGGCGATCGCTGCTTGCCGCTGGCAGGTGCTTGACTAGTCGGGACTTTACTGGGCTTGCTAGCGACTGCCGGACGGGTTTGGCTCGGGGCTTGTGTTTTAACAGGCTGTGTTTTAACAGGCTGCGTTTTAATAGACTGCGTTTTAACAGGCTGCGCTTGCATGGATGGCGTTTTCGCGGACTGAAGCACGATCGCCGGGGTGGGATCGATCTCAATCATCGCCGCTACAGCCTCTTCCTGTCGCAGGGTTTCCGGTTGGCTTGTCCCATCTCCCCAAACCGATCGTTTCAAGTCCTGCACCGATCGCGCGAGGGATTGGCGGAAGTCGGCCAAATCTTGAAACAGTTCAGCCATTTCCGCTTGACGGTCTTCGCGGGCAGTTTGTAGCTGGGCAGCGAGGTCGATCGACCTTACTTGTCGTTGCTCAGCGTAGTCCGATAGCAGTTGGGCAACGTCCGATTGCAAGCGATCGACGGAGGCCAACAAATCCTGCCGCAACGCCTGTCCCATCGCTTGCCGATTCAAAGCATAGTCCTGTAAGGTGGCTTCCACTTCTGCTTTGAGCAAGTCCAGATCCGCCCGGAGAGTTTGGCGTAATTCCTGGTTACTCGATTGCAAGGCTGCACGACAGTTCTGGAGGTTGGTTTGCAGTTCGGCTGCCATCTGCTGTCGGGCAACGGCCGCTTGGTTGAGGAAATCTGCGGTTTGGGCTTGCAGTTGGGTGACAAATAAGCTGCGATCGATCGCGGATTGTTGAGCCTCGGCTTGGCGACGATCGCACAGGGTTGCTAGCATCTCTTGCACATCGTCTTGACGCTGTTGTTGATCTGCCTGTAACCCCGCCTGAAAACACTGAAACTCAAGGCGACGCAATTGGTCATCTTGAGCCAGGTTTGATCGAATATCTGCTAATTCCTGTTGAATTTTAGACGCCATTTTCGCGTGGGATTGGCGGTTAGTGTCACGGGTTGTAGCCACCCGTTGTTGCCGTGCCCTGAGCCCTTGCTGACGCCGTTGCCGTTCCTGTTGCCAAATATCTTTGAGAGCCATGACTAAATGCGTTGAAGGGAATCCTTTGCAGGGACATCCAAACTGGACATCCCTGCACAGTTATCAAACGTTATGCAGCGGGTACTGCAGCTTGGGAAGTCAGGCCCACCGCTTCGGCATACTTCAGGTAGGTTTCTACGGAGGCAATGACGACACGAGCTTCGATGGAGAGTAGCTCAATCCCTACAAGAGAAACCCGTACCCATGCATCAACCACAATCCCTTTGTCCAGGATGCGATCGACCACTTCAGCCAAGCTAGAAGAAGAGTTCACTTTTTCAACAGCCATTGTTTAGATCCTCGAAAATTCAGTGTTGGTCGGTTGGTTGGAGTTTTTCTGAGTGGCTGGGTATCCACCCAATCTTTAGCTGTTCTTAAGGTAGACAAACTGTCTAGGAATCTAGCTGCTATATCTACGGAAGTTCATTCTTCTTCTAGATATGCTCTTAATTGAAAGATCCGTACATCTACTAATCTCGTGCTAGAGATTTTTCTTGTTGAGTTGACAAAAACCTGAGGCAATTAATTGTGAAGAAAGCGGGGAAATTTTCACCGAATTACTAACCTTGTTGAACTCGCCGTTCAAATTCTTCACGAGTTTGTTCAACTAAGGTATTGGCCGCGATCGCGATTTCCGGATGAGCCTCTTGGAGCCAAGCCAAAAGTCGGGCGAGTTGGGCATTGCGTAATTCCAAATCCGCTTGAAAAACCGTTGCGATCGCCATTTGCTTGGCGTAATCCGCCGGATGCCCTTGGGCAATAAAGGCAGCCGTTAAGGCCGTTAATGCTTGCTGACGAACGGGGTCATTTTGGGTATGGGTAAACATGGGATTGAGCCTAATGCATTGATGAAAAAAGGTCGTACTTTGATCGAAAATACGATCGAACAATTTGATCGTTGCAATTGATGAGTTACTTACGATTCCACCGTTTTTTGGTTGGCTAGCACCTGATAGGCTGTCTCAAAGTCCTCTGGCGTAATCCGAAGGGCACTGGGGTCGGTCTGACCTTGAGCACGATAGCGACGGATGGATTGCAGAGCGGCTTGATTACTGAGTAGCGCTAAATCAGCCCCATTCCAGCCTTCAGTTTGCACCGCAAGATTGACTAAATCGACCGCTTCTAAGGGTCGATCGGCGTTGTGGACTTGAAGAATGGCCAAGCGACTTGCTTGATCTGGTAAATCAACCTTGATTTGCAGATCCAATCGTCCAGCCCGCAGTAAAGCTGCATCCAAGGCATCGGGCCGGTTGGTTGCACCGATGAGTAACACCGTTCCCGCATCTTGTAAGCCATCTAGCTCGGTTAACAACTGCCCCACCACCCGATCGCTGACACCAGAATCCCCGTTAAATTTGCCACGGGCCGGAGCCAGGGTATCGATTTCGTCAATAAATACGACACAGGGGGATGCTTGCCGTGCTTTGGTAAACAAATCGCGCACTTCCTGCTCGGCAGCTCCCACCCAACGGCTGAGCAATTCTGGGCCATTGACCGCAATAAAATTTGCCCGTGCTTGGGACGCGACTGCTTTGGCTAGCAACGTTTTACCCGTACCCGGTGGCCCCCACAGCAGCAGCCCGCGCGGAGCCTTGGCCCCCGTTTGTTGATAGAGCTCTGGGTAAAGCAAAGCCCCTTCCACCGATTCCTGAAGGGTTTTCTTGATTTCCTCCAGACCGCCAATTTGCTCCCAGGAGACGTTGGGCGATTCCACTTCCACCGATCGCAGAACCGAGGGCTTAATCTCTTTTAACGCTTCCAGAAAGTCTGTTTGCTCTAGGGTCAACGTATCGGGTACGGCGGCTTGTAGGGAGGGCACTTGGCGACGCAGGGCAAGATAGGCAGCTTTTTGGCAGACGGCTTTTAAATCAGCCCCCACCATTCCGACGCAGAGATCGGCGATCGCGTCCAAATCCACCGATTCAGCTAAGGGCATCGATCGGGTTTGAATGGCCAAAATTTCCAAGCGTCCGGCTCGATCGGGCACTCGGTACTGAATTTCCCGATCGAAGCGACCGGGACGCCGTAGGGCCGGATCGAGATGATCGGGGCGATTGGTCGCCGCGAGGACAATCACCCCCGTCGTTTTGGCAAACCCATCCATCAGAGTGAGTAGCTGCGCCACGACCCGTTTTTCCACCTCCCCTTCCACCTTGCTGCGATCGGGGGCAAGGCTATCAATTTCATCAATGAACACAATACAGGGAGCCGCTTTCGCTGCTTTTTCAAAGACCGTTCGTAGGCGCGTTTCCGCCTCGCCGTAGAACTTGCCCATCACCTCCGGCCCTGCGATCGCAATGTAATTCACCCCCAATGCCTCCGCCAGCAGGCGAGCGGTCAAGGTTTTACCTGTGCCCGGTGGCCCCACCAGCAACACCCCCTTGGGTGGCTCCAGACCCAGTTTTGCCAGCAATTCTGGCCGTTTGAGCGGGAGTTCAACCAATTCCCGCAGTTCCCGCAGGGTTTCACCCAGTCCACCGACATCCTGGAGCGAGGGGGCGGGTTGGGGCGAACTTGTTGGGGTCGAATCGGCAGGGGGCGCAGCGGGATTGCTGGGAGGATGCGTGATGATCACCACGTCTGGGTCGGAACTTGGAGTCGGTGCATCAGTTTGCAAGCGACTGACGCCAATCCCCGCATTGGATGCAGTGCGTCGGGGAATACTACTGAGACGGCGGGAGGAAATTTGCACATCGGTTTTAATTTCGCCGCTGTCGATTTTGTCTTCGAGTGCCTTTGCCAGTTCTAGCAATTGCTCAAAGCCCTTGAATAAATCGCTCATGCCGACCCCTCGACCCTGCTAGTAGGACTATTAATTTGGATATTCCGTTTTAGAATGCCCCTTGCCGCCACAGAAATCGATCGTGGCGTCACCCAAGGTTTTTGGCAGGCTTCAGTCGTTGCGCAATCCCACAAGCCAATCCAAAACCGTTGGCGATCGCTAGTTAGTAACGGTCAGCAATCGCAGTCAGCAATCGCAATTTCAGCCCCATACAATTGAAGAAGGATCGATTTACACGGGATCAATCAAAAAATGTTGCGCGATCGTACAAGTGATCAATTGAGTGATGCATCGTTTATTTAGCGATCCAGCATTGTAAGAGCCGATGTTTTAACCAGAGTCGATGTTTTAAGAAGTAGCGGTTTAAGAATTAACGTTTTAAGAATTCGCCCCTATCCTGGAATCCTGGGCAGTGCAATGGAGGTGCAATTGTATGAGGCATACGAAAGCTTTAGCCCTCGTAAGAGCCATTCACACCGTGATTTACCTCATCATGGTAACTGCGATCGGGGTTCTGCTGTACGCTGGCATCACAGGCTACACCGGAGTCTGGCTCTGGATGGCACTCGCGCTGCTCACGATCGAAACTTTGGTTTTCTTTGGCAACGGCATGAAATGCCCCTTAACTGCCCTTGCTGTGCACTATGGAGCCCAGAAAGGCTACGCCTTCGACACCTTCCTGCCTGAGAGCATCACCCGTCATACCTTCTGGTTTTTTGGCTTTCTCACCGTTGTCGGAGTCGTCCTACTCTGCCTGCGGCTGATTCAGTAGCCAAATCGTTCACTAGGAACTGTTGATAAGCCCCGATCGCCCTGTAGCCCCTACCTCTCCCCAGCCCTCTACAATGGAAAAACATGATTAGAACCCATATAAGAAGGGAATGCGCATGAAGGTACAAGGTTCAGCGATCGAGTTAACCGACTTTTCCGGTGACGGACTCGCGATCGGCCTCTTTGACAATCAACTCGAACTCAGCGGAGATATCGCCAATTTAGATGGAGCCCTCTCCGGTCTGATTAAAGAAGTCATTGCCGACGCAGAGTTCAAAGGCAAACTGGGCAGTACTGTCACGACTCGTGTAGCAGGCGGTCGATTCAAAAAGCTGATTCTGGTGGGCCTAGGCAAGGCTGATCAGCTCAAACTCGACCATATCCGCCGCGCTGCCGCCACGATCGCCAAAACCGCTCGCCGCGAAAAATGCAAAACCCTTGGGATTTCCTTGCCGACGGGGAACCTGGAGGCCAGCAATTTGGCCCAAGCCATCACGGAAGGTGTAGAACTGGCTCTATATAAAGATCTACGCTTTAAGTCTGAAAAAGATGAGAATGGAAAAATCGATACGATCGCACTCATCGGCTTAGTAGGACAAGAAGCCGCGATCGAAACAGCCCAAAAAATCTGTTCTGGCATCTTCCTGACCCGTGAACTTGTAGCCGCCCCTGCCAACTACGTTACCCCCATCACCATGGCCGAAATGGCTCAGGATTTGGCCAAGACCTATGGAATGGAATTGACCATCCTGGAGCAAGAAGATTGCGAAAAATTAGGGATGGGAGCCTTCCTCGGTGTGGCCCAAGCCTCGGATATTCCCCCAAAATTTATTCACCTAGTCTACAAACCTACCGGAACGCCCCGCAAAAAAGTCGCGATCGTGGGTAAAGGTTTAACCTTCGATTCCGGTGGCTTGAACCTGAAGGTGGGAGCCGCCTCGATCGAAATGATGAAAACCGATATGGGGGGAGCCGGAGCCACTTTTGGCGCTGCCAAGGCGATCGGCGAACTCAAACCCGATGTGGAAGTGCACTTTATCAGCGCTGTTACGGAAAACATGGTCAGCGGCAAAGCCATCCACCCCGGTGATATTCTGACCGCTTCCAATGGGAAAACGATCGAAATCAATAATACGGATGCGGAAGGCCGTCTCACCCTAGCCGATGCCCTGGTCTATACCGAAAAACTCGGTGTGGAGGCGATCGTGGATCTCGCGACCCTGACCGGAGCCTGTGTTATCGCGCTGGGGAACGACATTGCGGGGCTGTGGAGTCCCAATGACGATCTCGCCAATGGCCTGCTGGCAGCATCCGAAACAGCAGGGGAAAAGCTATGGCGGATGCCCATGGAGGAATCCTACTTTGACAGCATGAAATCCCCCTTGGCAGATATGAAAAACACGGGAGCTCGGGCTGGGGGAGCCATCAGTGCCGCTGTTTTCCTGAAGCAATTTGTCAAAGACACCCCCTGGGCGCACTTGGATGTAGCGGGGCCTGTCTGGGCTGATAAGGAAAACGGCTACAACGGCGTGGGTGCAACAGGCTACGGTGTACGGTTGCTCGTCAATTGGGTGATGTCCTAATCCATCTGGATTGAGTCCATTGGCTCAGCAGGGGATCCGATCGGATCCCCTATTTTTATGCGACTTTTTAGGCGGCCTAGTGCGGTTTGACCCAACCTCAGCAAAATACCAGTTCAATCTAGAAAACCAATGGTATAAGGGGAATGTTGATTCCTTGATGTGTCTACATGACCAGCACAGATCTTCTACTACTCACCATCTACTTTCTGTGTGTCACCTATGTGCTCTACCAGATCATCAATTCATTTAATGATGAGTTCACAATCAAGCTAGAAAAGGGTGAGCTAGAAGAATGGCTTGAAAAGATGAAGCTCAAGGACTGGGTGGAGATTAGCTTCAATTTCAATGGCCGCTACGAATTTGATAAGTTGAAGGATCTCGCCATTTCAATTAAAAACAAATCTAACGACTATCCTATCTATGTTGATTGGGACTATAGCTCAATCACTGACCTAGATGGCAAAGCCCGTCGTGTCACACGACTCCCGCCGGGAACCACCCTCGATTTGTTCCAAGACCAAGCCTTTAGTGCGATCGCCCCTGGTACCACCCTGAAGGAAAAAATCGTCGCTGAAGATATGCTGAAGCGCAAAGGGGACAACGGCGAGATGGAAATTGCCAAAACCCTAATTGACTTGAGTAAGCCCGGAAAACCCGGCGCAGCCCTCACCCGTTACCTGGAATTTATTGCCCTGCAACGGACGCTCCAATTTTCCCTTGATCTCGTCTTTCGGTTTGTGGATAACGACACCCCTGTGACCGGCTATCGCACCCGTGTGCCCATGAAGTTCACCATGTCTAAATTGCATTGGACAGCGGGCTTACCCTGGAATCCCAAGTAATGCATACAAGTCAAGCACACAGGTAAAGTGCCCAGTCACGAGACCCATGATTTGCCCTGGACACAGCAACCTCTGGGATGCAAGTCCCCATGCACAAGTCTCCATAACACAAGCCCCTGTACACTAGTAATAGAGAAGAGCCAGCGAGGCAGTTGCGGAGGGGAATCCCTCTGAGGAAAGTCCGGGCTCCCGAAAGACCAGACCTGCTGGGTAACGCCCAGTGCGAGCGATCGTGAGGATAGTGCCACAGAAACATACCGCCCCTAGGATCTTAAATTTTTAGGATCCGAAAGGTAAGGGTGCAAAGGTGCGGTAAGAGCGCACCAGCAGCATCGTGAGGTGCTGGCTCGGTAAACCCCGGTGGGGAGCAAGGCCGATGGAACCAAGGTTGGTCTTTTCCCGGTTCCGTGCCGTAGGGGCAACTCTACGGAGTGCCGCTTGAGGCCGTTGGTAACAACTGTCCCAGATAGATAACTGCCCGCGTCAGCTTGCTGATGTAGAACAGAACCCGGCTTATGTCTGACTCTTCTCTTCTTGAGTTTTAGTGATTTGGGTTTGATGACTGACAGATTGACGACCTTCGATTGACGACCCATGCTCATCCCTTTGGGAGCAGATATAAATCTGAGTCATTCAAGTAACGCATTACCCGACGGGACTTTCAAGTAAAAATTTTTAGAGCAACGATCTTAGAGCAACTATCTAGGGGGATACTTCCTAGTATTTTCCGCGTTGTATACCCAGAGCTATATATCCAGAGCTATATATCCAGGGTCGTATATCCAGAGCTATATATCCAGGGTTATATGTAGATTTGTATAAATCTTGAAGGGGACTGTTTTTTGTCAACCGCTGGGTTTATGATTTTTTCAAGTCTTTGGTCAGGCGCAGGAAGATTCTCTTCAATCTACCTTTTCTTCTGTTTACGATCGTCCAGCCTTCTAGGAATCCAGACTATTTAATGTCTGTGTTGTTCCCCGCTTTGTGCGAGGTGCATTCAGATAGTGGATCGCGTCTAGGAAAGTGACTAGAGCAGTTGGAGAACAACTGGTTGCGTTGATTGTTCTGCATGAAAACGCAGCAAGGTTTAGGGCGAAATTGGTGCAGCTCCTTATTACACCCATGGGCAGCAAACTTTGCTCAAGTACAGGGTGAGGTTTGGGGTTTCTTTATAAATGCTGAGGTAATGTATAAATTCAGCAAAGCTCCGTTTGCATTGACCGTCGGGTGCCTAATCTAACCTAGGATGAAGGTGCTGGAGCCTTGCTCCCTAATTCTTATACGGGCTAGGCTTGGGCTGCTAGATTTAGACCGCTAGATTTAGCTAGAGTACTGGGTTTGAACCGCTAGATTTAGGCTACTGAGCAGATTCTTCATTCACCTTCACGTCAGACCTGTTAACGACTTCATTTAATTTAGGGTAGATTTGTGAGTACCCCGTTGTTAACCTTCCAATCTAGTCAAGTGACTCAAGAAAGCAATCCAGGGTTCCTGTTGACCGTTGGAGAGCAGAAGCGGAGTGGCTTGATTTTGTGCAAGGAATTCCATGCAGAATTTGCTGGCCCTGGAGCAGCCGTTGCCTGCGCGAGTGAGCAACCCTACCAGGCAGTCATTGCGATCGGAGCCCCGAGTTTAGTCCCCGTTCAGGATTGGGAATCTCGTCGCAAAGCCTATGGATTGCGGATCCAGTGGGAGCGTTGGTTGCATAAGATTGCTGACCACCCCGATCCCACGAGTCGCGTTGAGCGATTATTTGCTGGACTAGAAGGCTTTTTTGGACGCCAAGTGGTGATGAGCTTACCGACAGAAGTTTTGTCCCTGTTGGTGGGGGTCTTACCCAGTACGGTGGAAACAGTCCGGCGGCGGCAAGGGCATCCTACCCGATTTGATACTACGACGGTGATTTTCCCGTCGGAACAACTTCAAATTACGACCCTCAACCTAGAGACGATCACCACCCAAGGTCACGCGAATCAGATGCCATTGGGCCGCAATCTGACCTTGCAGGAAATCCATCGGGTTTATGAAAAGCTTCAGTCTGCCTGAGAGGATGCATCTGGTTGCTGAGGGGTGTCAGTCTGTCGAAGCGGTTAGTGCTGTCGAAGGGCGTGGTTTTGATAGGATTTCGTGCGATGGTAGAAACAGTACCTTGCCCGATCGTCCATATCAACCGTCCATTCATGAGCCTGCCCTATCCCCGTCGTCAAAAGCAACTCGTCAGCTTAGTTCACCGTTTAGGATTGGATGAGCTGTCTGAGCTGCGGTGGGATTTGCTGGATTTAGCCTTGACCCATGCCAGTGCTTCTCCGACTGCAAACTATGAGCAGTTAGAATTTGTGGGAGATGCGGTGGTTAAATTGGCTGCTGCTACATTTTTGCTCAAAACCTATCCCCAGTTGAAGGTTGGCGACTTTACAGCCATTCGATCGATTTTAGTGAGCGATCGTAATTTAGCCACCATTGCGGATCAATACGATTTCGATCGTTACTTGGTAGTTGGGGGCAGTGCTGCTGCTGACAGTAATGGCCGAGAGTCGCGACTGGCCGACAGTTTTGAGGCCGTGTTGGCCGCCCTCTATCTCAGTTCACAAAATCTTGACTTGATTCACCCTTGGTTGGATCCGTTGTTTCAAGCAAGTGCCGAGAAAATTTTGGCCGATCCTGCGCGCAATAACTATAAAGCAGCGCTACAGACGCTGACCCAGAGTAAGCAAAAGCTTTTGCCCCAATACCGGAGTCGGGAAATTAGTCCAGTTCATGGGGATCCAGAACGCTTTGAAGCGGAGGTTTGGCTGCAAGATCAATGTTTAGGGGTGGGGCGTGGTCGATCGATCAAAGCTGCTGAGCAGGCCGCTGCCCAAATTGCCTTTATCCAACTCAGTGAGCCTCAACCCCTACCTCAACCACTCAGCGAGTCTTGACTACTCAGTCCCCCCCAACTCAGTGAGCCTCAATCTCCCCTGGGGAATGATGAAGAGAGATCTTCCATTGAGTCCTAAACTATGCAGCCAATGAATGTGGCAATTTTCGGCCTAGGTCGCTGGGGCCAGCATCTTTTGCGCAATTTTTTAGCTCACCCCCAAGCCCATGTGCGGGCGATCGTCGATCCATTTCCCGCCAACTTAGACCGGATGGCCCAGCAATTTGGTTTAGAGGCTGCGGTGCAGCAACTGACGGATTGGGAAGCGGCGATCGCGCTACCGGATCTGGATGCAGTGGTTATTGCTACGCCTGCGGAAACCCACTACCCCATGGTGCGGCAGGCATTGCTTCAGGGTTTACATGTTTTGGCAGAGAAGCCCTTGACCTTGGATGCGGCCAGCTCCTTAGAACTGTGTGAATTGGCAGAAAAAGTGCAGCGGCAATTGGTGATTGACCACACCTATCTTTTTCATCCAGCGGTGTTGCGGGGGCAGGCGGCGTTGGAGGCCAAGGCGATCGGAGATTTGCGCTATGGGTATGCCACCCGCACCCATTTGGCTCCGGTGCGTCAGGATGTCGATGCTCTGTGGGATCTGGCGATTCACGATCTAGCGATTCTCAATTATTGGTTAGGGGCAAAACCTGTGAAGGTGAGCGCCCGAGGACAGGGTTGGCTGCAACCCGAGGTGACCCATCCCCACAGGGCTGCAACGGGGTTGGCCGATGTGGTTTGGGCCACGGTGCAGTATCCCAGTGGCTTTCAGGCAACGATTCACCTAGCATGGTTGAACTGTGATAAACAGCGGCGGCTGGCCTGTGTGGGGAGTCAGGGGACGTTAGTGTTTGATGAGTTGGCTGTGGATTCTTTAGTGATTGATCGGGGTGAATTACAGGCGCAAGGTGTGGGGTTTGTGCCTGTAATTCAGCAGCGGGAAGTTTTAGACCCGATCGGGCAGGAACCCTTGGCGCGGGTGTGCGATCATTTCCTAGCCTGTGTGCAGCAGAATCAACCATCAACCATTTCCAGTGGCTGGTTGGGCGCGGATTTAGTTAGGGTGTTGCAAGCGTTGTCCCGATCGATGGAGCAGGACGGTGCTTGGGTGGACATTGCGAGTCTAGCAGGGGAGCGTTGAACGGGAATGAAGACCACGGTTGTGCTGGCCATGACTGCCGATGGCAAAATTGCTGATCGCGATCGCACAGCGGCCCGATTTGGTTCGCCGCAGGATCAACGGCATTTGCAACAACAGGTGGCGGCGGCGGATGCGGTGTTATTTGGGGCGGGGACGTTGCGGGCCTATGGGACAACGATGACGGTACACGATCCCACCTTACAGGAACAGCGCCGATCGCAGGGCAAAGCCGAGCAGCCCATCCAAATGGTCTGTTCCCGTCAGGCGACCTTCGATCTGAGTTGGCGATTTTTTTCGCAACCGATTCCCCGCTGGTTATTGACTACACCCCAGGGGGCGATCGCGTGGCAACATCAACCTGCGTTTGAGCGAGTTTTGGTGGCACCGGAGCGGCAGAATCCAGCAGCGCCGGTGCGATCACAGGATGGACGATCGTGGGATTGGTCTGCGGTTTTCCAACAGTTGTCCCAGGAGGGCCTCGATCGGCTAGCGGTGCTGGGGGGAGGGGATTTGGTAGGGAGTTTGTTTGAGGCGGATTTAGTGGATGAATTATGGTTAACGGTTTGCCCCTTAATTCTGGGAGGGGTGACTGCGCCGAGTCCGGTGGCGGGGAATGGGTTTCTCGCAAATCAAGCCCCTTGGTTGGAGCTATTAACCGTGCAACCTGTGGAGCAGGAGGTTTTTTTGCACTATCGTGTCTTGCGAGGGCGTCTTGCGGACAAATGAAGCGTGAGTTGCTCTTACACTAGAGAAGGTTGAGTGATTGGGTAGGAGCAACCTTTCGTTTTGATGAGTTCTATGCAAGCGACAAGTTCTATGCAGGCTTGGCATCTACGCGATCGCCCGTTTCATTGGGGTGAGCGTACCTATTTGATGGGGGTGTTGAATGTAACGCCGGATAGCTTTAGTGATGGCGGAAAATTCACAACCGTTAATGCCGCGATCACGCAAGCCCGACAGATGCGAGATCATGGGGTGGATATTTTAGACATCGGAGGACAGTCCACTCGTCCCAATGCTGCGGACGTGAGCTTGGCGGAAGAACTCGATCGGGTGTTGCCTGTCGTGCAAGCGCTCCGGGCCGATCGCCAATTTGACAGGATTCCAATCTCGATCGATACCACTAAAGCAGCGGTGGCTAGAGCGGCGATCGCGGCGGGAGCAGATATCATCAATGATATTTCCGGAGCGACGTTTGATGATCAGATGTTATCGACGGTAGCAGTGTTGCAAGTACCGTTAATTCTGATGCATTTACGGGGAACGCCTCAAACGATGCAGCAACTGACGGATTATGAGAATTTGCTTGTAGAGATTATGGAGTTTCTCCAAGGCCGGATTACGGCGGCGATCGCGGCGGGGATTTCCCGTGATTTGATTTGTATTGATCCAGGCATTGGTTTTGCAAAGACTGCTGAGCAAAATATAGAATTGCTGCAACGAATGCAAGGGTTCAAAACGCTCGGGTGTCCGATCTTAATTGGTACCTCCCGCAAAAGCTTTATTGGCAAGATTCTCGATCAGCCTGACCCTGCGAAGCGAGTGTGGGGTACAGCGGCAACTTGCTGCATGGCGATCGCGCAGGGGGGGGATATTTTGCGGGTGCATGATGTAGCGGAAATGTATGATGTAGTGCGGGTGGCGGATGCGTTATGGCGCAATTAGATTCTCGTGGAACTTAGTTCAGAATACTCAGTTCAGAATACTCAGCTCAGAATACTCAGTTCAGAATACTTAGCCTGAAATCCCTGACTCTATCCCAGTTCTTTACTCTATCCCAATCCCTTTCCTTCATCGAACCACAATCTTGCTGACAACGTATCTGCACAATGGCAGAACGCAGCCAATGGCCCCATGATGCGTGTTTCTGGATTGTAGTCCGCTTCTGACTCGCCATGAATATGTTTCAATGCGTTGACTTCCTCAGGGGAAAATTTTATTTGGTACTCTTCTGCCAAAGTTTCAAATAAATATTGATGTTTATCAAAACAATCAGACAGACCTATCGTGTACTTCCAAATTTTCTCAATATCATGGAAATAAAGGACTACAATTGCAGAGCTGAGGGAAAAAGGAAGAGTACGTTGCTCGGAAAGACTGTGATAGATTGATTCCGCTATACGAAAGATCTCAGCAAGATGATCTAGATAGCCTCCCGTCCATGCTTGATGCTTTGACTTTGAACCCCAGGACAGTTCAATTTCCGACTTGTGGGTTGCATGAAACTTCAAAAGAGCTTCACGTCTTGGATCTTCTATCTCTTGTAGAAAATCTAAGGCTCTCTTCATTTTTTTACCTTGAATGTGGATGGTCTGTATCTTGATACATTGCAATGTTGGGCGATCGTAAAAAATACCTTATCTATTAGAAAAGTACCTTCTCTAATGGTAGCAGCTATATAAGGTTACCAAGCACTTGCTATAGATAACCTTTGATTCATCCAAAATTATCGGCAGTCAATGTGAATGGCTGTGTGCATGGCCGTTTCTAAATTGCTTGGATGTCTGTACTTCAAGATGGAAGTTCTTTATTGAATTGACAAAACTTGTATTTTATTTAGATGGGTATTTCAACTCTTTTGGAGAAGACTGCGGTGGACCCAAGTGTTTGGACAAGATCTAATGAAAGTTAAGCTCTAAGTGTAACGTGAGCTCAGCTAGCTCATAGATCAAAAGAGATCGATCTAACCAATGCTTCAGTTAATCAAACTCATTGT
>NZ_JACJRC010000030.1 GCF_014697025.1 Alkalinema sp. FACHB-956
TACCGAAATCGAGGACGGAGCCTGCGGCATAATGTCCTGATTTTGGCACCGTCTCTCACAGAACTCAGCCACTTTAGCAGGTTGGGCAATTTTCCTCTGCTTCTAATCCTTTAGTCCAAACTCCAGATCAGGAGAAATCCCATGACCATCAACTTCGGCGGCACCCACCGCCCGATCGACGATGCCCAAAAAAACCTCCAGTTCTACCTCCTCGGCACCCGCGAAGAAGTCCAAGCCACCATCAACCAACTCCACGCCCTCCGATTTAGCGATCGCGTGCGCTGGAGTCGCCCCATGCCCGTCTCCGGCTCCGACTGGCAATACATCAGCATGATGGAACGCGATCACTCGATCGGTTCCCAACCATTCGGCTCCAGCAAATAGAATTTGCCATCCTGCCCCTGACTCAGAAACAATTTAACCTTTTCCCCTCGCTTAAGAGAGCGTGACTGGCGTTGTGGCCCCGCCCAGCCTGATTCACGCTCCTTAATCGTCGTGTAATAGACCTCAATCACCTTCCCAGCTTTCAGCTGCATTGATTGCGACTTCTCCAGCGTTGCAATCTTAACCTTCGCAGCATGGTCATAATTTTTTCCATAGGGCACCGCAACCTCCTTCGATCGAATCGCCATCACCTGACCTATCACAATATGCGTGGAATATTCCCGCAATTTCTGATCTGACAGCGGCGGAATTGCAGCCCCAGCAGATTGAACCATCATCCCCGGAGATCCCATCACAACCACGATCGCCATCACCATCCCAAACCCTTGCACCATTCCCAACCCTTGTTTTGCCATCATCTTTCCAGTCTTTTTAACTACCTTATTTCCTGAGTCCACCACCTTATACATCATCCGCTTAAAACATAACTTCGATCAAACCATCCTGTAACCGATCGGCCCGCGATCGCCCTTCCTTAACCCCTTAGAAAATAATTTACAATCACCCATTCAAGTGAATTAAATTAGCAATCAATAACCTTGAAAAAACAGCATTCAAAAATCACTCATACAGGTGAAATCAACCACCTAAAAAGCCTTGATCCCCTTGATAGAACTGCCCCGACTGACTGGAGGTCATCACCATTTATCAATAGATTAAAAAATAGTTTTTCAAAAAAACTCTTGTCAAACTTTAGCCGTATTGCTAGGATTCAATCAAACTTTCACTAACAAATTTTGAGTGTCTTTCCCGACATAACTCATATCAGTTAATTCTGCAAGTCTTAGCGATTCACTCTACTTTTTCGGCAATCCTAGATCTTTCTCAGCAATCCTAGATCGGCCTTTACCCCTCGAACTGATTCGTCATTGGGGTCATTCGATCGTGCCTAAATCAAATTCAATCAAGTCGTGGTCTTGCATCTTGCAATGACTGTTTTAAAAGTATTTATGGGGAGTGCACACATGACATCGTTAACTCAATTTTGGTTAACTCAATTTTGGGCAGTGTTAAAGTTTCCCGATCTCAAGACATCTTCACGGTTTCTACTATTAGTTTCTAGTGTAGTCACGACTCTAGTATCCGTCGGACTCACTGCAAATGGCGCGATCGCCGTAGAATCCCCTTCCGAAAAAAGAATTGAACAATCCCTTTTAGAGTCAGGTCACTTACTGGCCACATCAGATCTGGCTACATCAGATCTGGCTACATTAAATGCAGAGAAGACAGAAAACTTAGGTTCCAGCGCGATCGAGGCAGAAGACCCGCAATCCGATGCCATGGCTCAGGTCACTTCCGTATCGCAACTGAGTGATGTCAAACCCACCGACTGGGCCTTTCAAGCCCTGCAATCTCTAGTAGAACGCTACGGCTGCATTGCGGGCTACCCCGACAAAACCTATCGGGGCAACCGAGCCATCAGCCGCTATGAATTTGCAGCCGGTTTGAATGCCTGTATGGATCGGATTAATGAATTAGTCGCCGCATCCACCGCAACCATTGCTAAAAAAGAAGACCTCGAAACCCTACGAAAACTCCAAGAAGAATTTGCCGCAGAATTGGCTACCCTGCGAGGACGGGTCGATGCCCTGGAAGCCAAAGTGGCCACCCTCGAACGCCAACAGTTCTCCACCACCACCAAGCTATTTGGACAAGTGATCCTAGGCTTACAAGGCCGCAGCCAAAATAAAGCCGCCTTCTTCCCCACCAATGGCCCTGCCGATACCCCCGATCCCGGCACTAACATCACCTTTGGCTACAGCGCCAACCTCAGCCTGGTGACCGCGTTTAGTCCCAAAAGTTTACTCTTGGTGGGCTTACAGGCCGGGAATCTCACAACAGCCCCCTCCCTCAATAACGATGTTCGGCTGGCCTACGAAAGCAATACGGGCAACAGCCTGCGCATTAGCGACCTGACCTACCGTCAAATGCTGGGCAGAAACTTCGCAGTCGTCGTTGGCACAGAAGGGCTGAATGCAATCAACGTCTTCCGAGGCGCAAACCGAGTAGAAAGCGCCGGTTCCGGGCCATTGTCCGCCCTGGCACAACGGAACCCGATCGTGGGGATTGGGGCTGGCAGTGCGGGATTAGGCTTCGATTGGCAAATTGCCCCCCGCGTCAGTTTACAAGCCGTCTATTCCGCAGGCAATGCCAACAATCCTGCCTCTAAAGCGGGCTTATTCAACGGCGGATATAGTCTGGGCACACAGTTAACCCTGGCTCCCTCCCGCAGCATCGACCTCGCCATTCAATACATTAATTCCTACAACGCAGCGGGAGATCTGGGAACCGCCTTGGGCGACTCGCAGGTAACCCTGGGGCAACCTATCAACACCAATGCGATCGGCTTTTCTGCCGCCTGGAGAATCAGCCCAGCCATAACCTTAGGCGGGTGGACCGGCTTCACGCGATCGAACCTGCAAGGGGGCTCAGGGGGCGTCAACACCTTTAACTGGATGGCTTACTTGAACTTCCCCGACTTGGGCGGTCGAGGCAACTTGGCCGGCCTCTACGTTGGTCAGCCCCCCCGCATTACCAAGAGCGACCTGGCCACAGGGTTTAACTTGCCTGATATTTCCCGTGGCGGCATTGGTGAACCTGGCGGACAAGAAAAAGCCACCACCCATGTCGAAGCCTTCTACCGGATGCGCTTGACCGACAACATTTCCGTCACCCCCGGCTTGATGGTGATCTTCAATCCTGCCAATTCCAACAGCGAAACCATCACCGTTGGGGCCATTCGGACTACCTTCACGTTCTAGGCAGCGTCACGTTCTAGGCAGCGTCATGCTCGTTAGCTTGACCCGTTAGCTTGACCCGTTAGCTTGACTCGCTCGCTTCCGTTCTAACTTGCTTCCGTTCTAGCGGGTTCCCGTTCTAACTCATCTCACGTTCTACACCTAGGAGACCATCACACCATGGGAAAATGGCATTTTTTTGCTCCACTATTAGGGCTGCTGGGTCTGGGTCTGATGGCCACCAGCGCCCAAGCTCAAGTTCAAATTACCGGCGGATCGGGTGAAGTCAACAATGCCCGAATTTTCGTGCCCACCACTGGACAATTTATTGGCCCTGGCAGTTCTGGAACAGATGTGCAAAGCGGCATCTACGACGGAACCTACAACAAAGTTTTCATTAAAACTGAACTCGGCAATTTACCCACAAATTTGCTGTTTCGCAGTAATCTCATTCCAACCTTCAACACCCAGGCAGGCCAAGCCCCAACGGTAGGCACCACGGGGGAAATCTCTGGGTTAGTCACCTTTCGGGCCGTCACCAACAGCGGTAGACCCGCATTTTTCACCAATATTCCCACGAAGCTCAACATCACGTTGACTCAGACGCCCTGCCCCGTTTGTACTACTCCGACCACAGAGTGGAATGCCTTTGATTTTATCTTGACGGAAGTTGGCGTCGGACAAACGCCTTCCAGCGTTTCAGTGGTTGAGCGCAATACCCCTGTGCGACTACTGCAATATACCAACGCAGGCAACGGCCCAACGAACCGGACAGTTTTGGGAACCAATGTCCCCGCCAGTCGTTACGATACCCGGCGTGAGGGAGTGAGCTATTCCGGTGATGTGAAATTTGACATCCAGAATGGAGTCTTCGGAGATGGCAACATTACGTCGGTACGTTTAGCCGAAGTCATTAGCAATCCGAATCCCACGCCCAGAACCGATGCCCCGATCGTTAACTATACGATCAGCTTCCTGCCAATCTTTGTAACCCCCCGTACAACAACCATCTGGTATGTTGCGCCCAGTTTGGTTTACGTACCCGTGATCGATCGAGAAGTGATCGTGATTGTACGTGGACGGGAAATTACTCGTCCTAATAGAAATACTGATAAGCCAAACGACAAGCCGAATGACAAGCCGAGTGATAAGCCAGACGATAAACCCAATGATCAGCCTGGAGATAAACCCGGTGATAAACCCGGTGATAAGCCCGGTGATAAGCCCAGCGACAAACCCAGCGACAAACCCAGCGATGATAGCGCTGAAAAGCCCGAAGTCGAGATCGATACTGACGAAATCATCTACGTCGATCGGGAAACTCGGAAAACTTACATCACCATTGGGTTGCCTAGCCGTGTCTTTCCCAACTTCATGGGTCTAGAGGAAGTCGCGCTTGAAAAGGATACCTCTCCCCAACCGAATCCAAATCCCAGTCCTACCCCAAATCCCAGTCCCAGTCCCTAACTGAGCCTCAGTCCTCTGCTTGGGGCATTGCCGACGGACGAGCCGACGGTCGATCGGTCGTCCTTTGCCCACAGTAGGTGATCAAGCCAATCAACAACAGTAAACCTGCTAAATACTTCAACGGTGCCGGGACGATCGGATTGGGCGAAAAAAAGCCTTCGATCGTCCCGGCAATCACGAGCATCGGTACAATGCCATAGACCAACTGCGCTGCTTGCGTGCCATAGACCTTAAACGCATCGACTCGGCGATACTGCCCCGGAAACAGCAAGGCCCGCGCGATCAGAAATCCGGCTCCCCCCGCAAAAAAAATTGCAGGCAATTCCAACGCCCCATGGGGAAACACAAAAGCCCAAAAGGGATAGGCTAGGTTGTTTTGTCCCACCAAGGTCGCGATCGCGCCAATCATAATGCCGTTGAAAAAAAGCGCCCAAGTCGTCAGTAAGCCCCCCGTAATTCCCCCCGCAATCACCCGAAAGGACACGACCAGGTTATTGACCATAATGCCACTAGAAGCCAAGGGTTCCGAACCGACAATATTGCCCATCCACAGTTCCCCCCGATCGCGCACCTGTTCAATCAAGCTAGCCGGAGCAATCAAGGCAATAAAATCCGGATCCCGCCAAGCCAACCACCAAGCCAAGAGCGCTCCCAACAAAAATAAAGCCGTCGCCAACGCCGTATAGGCCCAAGTCGCCTGCACCACCGCCGGAAACCCCCAACGGTAGAAACGCCACACCTTCCCCCATTCCTGCCGCCGTGAACCTTGGTACACCTGATTGTAGGCACGGCTGGTGAGCCCCTGAAGCGCATGGATTAAGGTTTGGCTGGCTTGGGTGGTTTTCGCCCGAGCAAGATCGGCAGATACCGATCGGTACAGACTCGACAAGGATTGAATTTCCGCCGCTGTCAGCGATCGGATCCCCTTTTTCTCAGCTTTTTGCAGCAAGGTTTCCAACTGTTTCCAAGAAGGCTCTTTACGGGCAATCCATCGCTGAATATTCATAACAGTCTGTTAACTTTTGAGACGACTCAACCAAGGTCACGGAGGAGGGAAGGCCCGATCAACGCTAGCTAAGGGTTGAAATAATTAGTGAAATTTTGCCAAGACTGGGCAACTCACGAATAAAACTAAGATAACTGCAAATCTCTGCTTGCAAAAACTTGTTCGATCGCACGATCGTGGAGCCATTGCAGGATTGTTAAACCCATTACCGAATCAATCTCGGATCGATCGCCTATGTCATTTTCTTCACCGCCCAATGGCCCATCCCCCCATGCGCCTGAGCCCATCAGACCTCTCAGCGTGGGCAATGTGGTCAGTGCAGCCTTTCGACTGTACAGAGCCAATTTTCAACAGTATCTCGGCATTGCGTGGCAAGCGACCCTCTGGGTGGTCGTGCCCTTACTGCTACTGCTGGTTCCTGCGGTTTATATCTTCAGTCAAGCCCGCAGCAGAGCCAGTGCCGCGCAGAGCTTGGGACTGTTTTGGCTGATCATGATCGTTTGGATTGTCATCTATCTCTACTGTCTCAGCTCCTATCTGGCCCATTCCGCAGCGATTACCCGTTTAGTCCACAGTGAGTTACTGGGGCAACCCGAGGATCCCAAAGCCGTTCAGCGCATCACCCAAAGTCGTCGGGGCTCCTTTTTGGGGAGTGGTTTTTTAATCGGGTTACTGGTGGGTGGCATTTCTTTCCTGGTGGCGATCGCCTTTTTTATTATTACCGCTGTTGTCGCGGGATCCAGTGGAGCGATTCGATTTAGCGCCGCTGGAAGACCCATTGCCAATGATCCAGCGATGGCGCTACTGGTTGGAGTGCTTTTTCTGCTGGGTCTAGTGCTGTGGGCGACTTGGTTGACTTGGATGAGTGCGCGGTTTTTATTGCCAGAAGTGGCGATCGCCGTTGAAGACAACGTTGGGGCGGTGGCGTCCCTCGGGCGCAGTTGGAACCTAACGCAAAGGAATGCATGGCGGATTGTCGGAATTCTGATCGTGGCTTTTCTAGTGACTTTACCGATCCAAATCCTGCTCCAAATTATTAGCGAAGTAGTCAATAAAATAGTTGCTGTCAGTTTCCCCAGCAATAGTCCCAGCTACGCGGTCATTACTGCCATTGTGGGCATGATCTTGGGATTCGTGGTCAGTGCGTTTATCCTGCCCTACTGGCAAGCCATCAAGGCGGTGATTTACTACGATTTGCGCAGTCGGCGAGAAGGGATTGGTTTGACTCTGCGCGATCGATAGAATAGCCGCTGCGATAGACCCGACCCATGAAATACTTCAACCGCATCACCCTCTATACCCCGGAAAGCGTGGCCCTGGAATTCACCTTGGCGGGTATTGGTAGCCGCGCCTTTGCGCTCCTCGTGGACTACCACATTCTCGCCTTGGTGATTGTTGTCTTTATATTCCTCTGGCTGGCGTTGTCCTTCCAACTGACCGAATACCTTCTCCAACGCAATATTGACTATTCCGGCCTAGGCAATTGGCTGATTGCCATTCCCTTTTTGATCGTCTTTGTCATTTTCGTGGGGTATTTCATTTTCTTTGAAACCCTCTGGAAGGGGCAAACCCCCGGCAAAAAATGGGCCAAAATTCGCGTCATTCAGGACAATGGACAGCCCGTTGGCCTGCGGCAGTCCACCTTACGAGCGTTGCTACGCCCGATCGACGATACGCTGTTTCTAGGCTTTTTATTCATTGTGCTGGGTAAACAGGAAAAACGCATAGGCGACTGGGCTGCGGGAACGGTCGTCGTGCAGGAAGAGTTACCCCCCGTGGGATCGGCGGCCTTTCCGCTGTCGGGGCAGGCGCAGGAGGTCGCCGATCGCCTACTGGCCGTGGCCGACCTGACGCAATTGCTCCCCGATGATTTCGCGATCGTGCGGGAATACCTCCAGCGGCGCAACCAGTTATCAGCAGATGCCCGGGCCACCACAAGTCTTAACTTAGCCAAACAAGTCCAAAAAGTTCTGACTTTAGACAAATTGCCCTTTGATATGACTCCAGATTTATTCTTGGAAGGAGTGTACTTAGCCTACCAGCAGCAGTTTGGCGATCGCTGGTTGTCGTGAATTCCATAGCCCAAGCCAGCACCAGCACTCCCGCCGATCCAACGAATTTTGTAGATCTTGACTTTTGTAGATCTTGAAGTAGATCTTCATCGAATGCGTGATCTTGAACAAGGTTCTTGCTGATTTCCTAAGGCATGATTCGAAAAGACTGTTAGCTGTATTAAAGTTCCGATGAGGGGTCATTATAAGCTCTATGGATAATTCTATGTTTGACTGCATTGTGGTGGGCGCGGGGCCAGCAGGTGGATCTGCGGCCTACCATTTGGCCAAGCGGGGACGCTCTGTGATGGTGTTGGAGCGGTCGGCCCTCCCTCGGCAAAAGGCTTGCAGTGGGGGCGTGTCTCCTGCCGTGGGCCAATGGTTTGACTTTGACTTCAGCCCCGTCATTGCCAAAAAAGTCTCGGATATTCGCTATACCTGGCGGGTCAGTGATCCTGTGGATGCCAGTTTGAATACCCCGGAACCGATGTGGATGGTCGATCGGGCGGCCTTTGATTTCTATGTGCTGCAACAGGCGGAAAAATTAGGTGCCCAGTGGCGCGATCGCACCGAGGTCACGGGCATTGAATTTCGTGGTGACCATTGGCAGGTCAAAACCAGTGATGGCGAACTGCAAGCCCGCTATTTGATCGCCGCCGACGGAGCCAAGGGGCCGATGGCACAGTGGCTCGGGTTCAAACCTCGGGATGTGCGCACCGGAGCCTTGCTAGAGCTCCCGATTCAGGACGCCCACACCCGAGCCCAGTTTGACTTCGGCATTATCAAGAACGGCTTTATCTGGAGCTTCCCGAAGGCGGAAGGCTATTCGATCGGCACCGCCACCTTCCGAGGTAAGGGCAACGAAGATCTCAAAGCTGCACTGTCGGAATATTCCAGCTTGCAGGGCTACGATCTGAGTCAAGCCAAGATTACGGAAGGAGCCATTTCTGTTTGGGATGGCGATGAGCAACTGCATACCCGCAATGCTTTGCTAGCCGGAGAAACCGCAGGCGTGGTTGATCCGTTTACCGGCGAAGGGATTCGGCCTTCCATGTTCAGCGGGGTCAAGGCAGCGGAGGCGATCGATCAAGCGCTGACCGGCAATGCCAACGCCTTGGCCGATTACACCCAACTCATTCAAGAGGAATGGGGCAAGGATATGGCTTGGGCGCAAAAGCTAGCCGGAATTTTTTACCGAGTCCCCCAAATTGGCTACAAAGTCGGCGTGAAACGGCCTACCGCCACCGATCGGCTAGGCAAAATTATGTGTGGCGAAATGAAATATGCCGACGTGGCTACCCGCGCGCTGAAGCGATTGAGTGGTGGATTAATTCCGGGGCTGGGTTAATTGCGCGATCGTCGGGGCTGCTGCGCAGCAAAGATCGGGGAACTTCTCCCCGCCCCCCTGCCATGTCAGGGGACTCTACTCCCCCGACACCCCCCGAAAGTGAATTCTGCGTCCAAGCACAGGGGATTCGTGAGGGACAATTTTGTTTATCGAACTCACCTTTATCTGGTCTTAATTTGAAAAGAGCCGTCTGTTAGACGGCTCTTTTTGATCGATTACTTTACTGGTACACGATCGGTCTTCTACACCGTCATGATGTCTTTTTCCTTCTCAGCGAGTACCCGATCGACTTCTGAGATGTACTTATCCGTCAGCTTTTGCAGCTTATCTTGCAGGTCGCGGGACTCGTCTTCCGAGACTTCCTTATCCTTTTCCTGCTTTTTCACCGCATCAATGCCATCCCGACGAATACTGCGAATGGCAACCTTGCCCTCCTCAGCATACTTCGCCGCCAGCTTGACAAACTCCTTCCGGCGCTCACTGGTCAGCGGGGGAATGTTTAAACGAATCACCGTTCCATCGTTATTTGGCGTTAGACCAACATCAGACAGGGAAATCGCCTTCTCGATCGACGATAGCGACGTGCGATCGTAGGGTTGAATCTGCAACGTCGTCGAATCCGGCGTGCTGATATTAGCCAATTGCTTGAGGGGAGTCGGCGAACCGTAGTACTCCACCGTAATTTTGTCTAGCAGAGAAGAATTGGCACGTCCCGTCCGAATCGTATTAAACGCTCGCACCGTAGACTCCACCGACTTTTTCATCCGCTCTTCAACATCAGCTAACATCACAATCTCCTCCAACAATCGTCCCGATCGGTTCACCCATCACGGCACGGCGTACATTTCCCTGCACAGAGAGGTTAAACACCATGATGGGAATATGGTTCTCTCGACAAAGGGAAATCGCCGCTGCATCCATAACTTTCAAATCATGGGTCAGAACGTGCGAGTAGGTCAAGGTGTCAAAGCGTTTCGCCTCAGGATTTTTCTTTGGATCCGAATCGTAGACCCCATCCACCTTCGTCGCCTTAAACAGCACATCTGCCCCAATCTCAGCGGCTCTGAGGGCTGCGGTGGTGTCCGTGGTAAAGAAGGGATTGCCTGAACCCGCGCCAAATACCACCACACGACCCTTTTCTAGGTGGCGAATTGCCCGCCGCCGAATGTAGGGTTCCGCCACTTCCTGCATCGCGATCGCGGTCTGGACACGGGTGGGGACGTTAATCCGCTCCAGTGCATCCTGCAAGGTAATGGCGTTCATAACCGTCGCAATCATCCCAACGTAGTCCGCCGTTGCCCGTTCCATCCCAGCCGCAGCCCCGCTCACGCCTCGGAAGATATTGCCGCCTCCAACGACGATCGCGACCTGAACACCGGACTTCACCACATCTGCAACTTCTTGAGCAATGCTGTCTACTACCTCAGGGTCGATTCCATAGTTCAAATCACCCATCAAGGCTTCACCACTGAGTTTCAGCAACACTCGTCGATATGTTACGCTCATGCCCGCCTATCCGATTGCGAAGATTTCCAACCTACGATACCAGGACAGATGCACTTCAGTAACAGTAGATGACAGTTTTTCCGTTGCCACAATTAAGCCCCAGTCCGGGTGAAATGATCTATCCCAGAGAGTCAACATTTAGGAAGTCGTTAAATGATTAAGCCTTCGCCAAAGGTCAACACTCAAAGCGTAAAAAGCGTAATTTGATGCATTTCCCGGCTTAACTAAGTCGATCGCCATTTCACTGAGCAGCCAATCGGAGCCGTTGAGGTCGGCACGATCGCTTCATCCGCCAAAATTCGCGCGATCGCATCCCGCAGGTGGTTTTGGGTCACGGCGGCTGGATTTTGGGCATTGTCGTCCACGGCACCGCTGTAGCAGAGAATGCCTTGCTGGTTCAGCAGAAACACATGGGGTGTCTTTTCCGCGCCAAAGGTGTGGGCTACATCCTGGGTTTCATCCCGCAGGTAGGGAAAATTGAGGCCATTGGCTTCGACGAACGGCTGCATTTGATCGAAGGCATCTTCAGGAAATTGTTTGCCATCGTTGGGATTGATGCCGATGAGCGTAAATCCCTGGCCTCCGAAGTCCGCTTGAATCTGCTTCAACCGATCCAAGTAAAACTTGACATAGGGGCAGTGATTGCACATGAAAACAACCCCGATCGCCTTGTATTGTTCCAAATACCGCGCTAGGTGATGCACAGATCCATCTGCACCGGGCAACTCAAAGTCAGGCGCGTATCCGCCGATCGCTGTTCCTTCCATAATCGAACTTTACAAGAGCCTCAAGGCAACAGGTTTCCTTACAATTTATAGACCAAATTGGCGGCAGTGAACCTGAGAAACGATCGAGAAACAATCAAAGTCGATCGAACGATCGGTGTTGATTGAGAATCCCAGTTAAAACAGGCACAATGGCTCAGGTGCTAAAACAGAATTCCATTCCCTAAGATATTTATGACTGTTGCATGTTCAGAAACAACGCCCTATCAAATTTGGGAGTGGCAAGGGTTTGAAATTGGCTACCAAACTGCTGATTTCCAAAGTGCTAGCGTTCAAAGTACTAGCGTTCAAAGTACTAGCGTTCAAAGTACTAGCGATCAGAGTGAGACCGATCTCGGCCCCGCCGTTGTGCTGATCCACGGGTTTGGAGCCTCCTGCTACCACTGGCGCAAGAATATTCCCGTTTTGGCCCAGACCTGCCGGGTGTATGCCTTGGATCTGATTGGCTTTGGCCGATCGGCAAAACCGACCCCCAATCAGGAAATTGCCTACACGTTTGAGACCTGGAGTCAGCAAATTCGCGATTTCTGCCGAGAGGTCATTGGTACTCCGGTATTTTTGGTGGGAAATTCGATCGGGTGTGTGGCAGCGATGCAGGCAGCGGTGGATGAGCCGGATCAGGTGCGGGGCGTGGTTTTGCTGAACTGTTCCCTGCGGCTACTCCACGATCGCAAACGGGAGGGACAACCCTGGTATAAGCAGCTCGGTGCGCCGATTTTGCAGTCAGTTTTGCAGAACAAAGCGATCGGGCAATTCTTTTTTAACCAAATTGCCCAACCTCAAGCGGTCAAAAATATTCTGCGCCAAGCCTACCACCGCCCAGAGGCTGTGACCGATGAGTTGGTGGAGTACTTACTCGCCCCCGCCCGCGATCCCGGTGCCGTAGACGTTTTCCTGGCCTTTACCGCCTATTCCCAAGGCCCCTTACCGGAGGACTTGCTGCCCCAATTAACCTGTCCCACCCTCGTGGTTTGGGGGGAACAAGACCCCTGGGAACCGATCGAACTGGGTCGAGCCTTCAGCCAATATCCCGCCGTGGAGCAGTTTATTGCCCTACCCGGTGTCGGCCATTGTCCCCAGGATGAAGCCCCGGAGTTGGTCAACCCGATCGTGCAGGATTGGATTCAAACCCACTCATAAACCCCTACGATCGGGAGAGATGAGGCCAAATTGCCAACCAAACTACCATTTTTTGTAGGGTAGGAATTTCCCATTCATGGTCACCTTCACCCGATCGCCCTTGGGATCTTCCACCTTCTCGATATCCAACGTGAAATCGATCGCGCTCATAATGCCATCCCCAAATTTTTCCTGGATGACATCCTTCATGGGCATGCCATACACCTGCATGATTTCGTAGAAGCGGTAGATCAGCGGATCGGTGGGAACGATCGGCCCCAGTCCCTTCGTGGGGCAGGCGGTTAATTCAGCAACCAACGTTTGCGGCAAATCCAACGCCGTCAACAACTTGCTGGCTTCGTCTTCCGAGGCCGCCGCTTGACCGTAGAACAAAGCAGCAATCCAAACTTCATCCCGATCGAGTAAGGATTCCAGGTCAGCAAACGTCAAGCCCTTTTGCTTCTTGGCGGCAAGCAGCGTTTGCGTCAATGCGGGAATTTCAACGCTAGACATCCTGAACTCCTGATTCACAAACCTATAATTCACAACACTGGATTCGCAATCCTAGATTCACAACCCTGGATTCAGGACTACGCCATCCATTGCAAGCAACAATACCTACTGCAAGCAACAATACCTATTGCAAGCAGACCTATTGCAAGCAGACCTATTGCAAGCAGCAATGATTGCGGTCAGTCATCCCAGCTGAAAATCTATTCCATTAGAGACTAAGTTGCTGAGTCAAACTGTGAACCATAAGCAGTTTTTTGTGATCGAATGATCCCACAGCCTGGAGACAGCACTTACCCCAGCGATCGCTCCCGCTACGATCACCGCACCTACAGTTCACATCCATGAATCACAACCCGATCGACCGTAATTAAATCATCCAGCCGAATCACCCTACCGGAGTCGAGGCGAAGAAACTCAACCTTATTCTGGCTGTAAATATCAACCAGCTTAGTCTGGATCACAAGGGATTCCCCAGCTTCATTGCGATAGACCACCTCACAGCTCCGGCGACGCAAAATCAGTTCCACCAAGCGATCGTAAATGTCGCAGTCGATCGGGTGATAGGGTCGATCGTGCATCCCAAAATTCCCCCTCGCCTAAGCCAGCACCTAAATCCACCGCCTAAATGCCCCGAATCTCACGGCGGAGTTTTTCCAACTCGGGATCGGAAGAGCTGCTGGCAGCACTGGAATTTCCCACCGTTGCACTACTGGAACCGCCAGAACCGCCGATCTGTCCCGTTGGGGTTGTTCCCAGTAACTGAGTTTTCAACGCCACGAGTTCTTGATCAATCTCACTGGCTTCCCCCAGCGCTTGGAATTTTTTCTCCAGCTGATCGGTACTCAGTTCCGCCGAAACTTCCGCTTGGGCTTCCAGTTGCAGCACCTTTTCTTCCATCCGTTCAAAGGCTTGGATCGCATTGCTGGTGCCAATACCGCCCAACATATCGTTCAACTGTTGCGAGGTCTTCGCAGCACGGGCACGGGCAATATACATATCCTTCTTGGTCTTCGCATCAATTAGTTTGCTTTCCAATTGCTGCAAATTCTGCTTGAGTTGCACAACAACGCTGCCCTGTTGTTGCAGTTGACCCGCCATCGCCTCTGCGGTTTCCTGGTAGGACTTGCGTCGGGTCAAAGCTTCGCGGGCGAGGGCTTCATCGCCTTTTTGTAAGGCAAGCTGCGCTCGACGGTACCATTCATTGCTCTGGAGTTCCGCGTGGGTCACTTGGCGCTCTGTCCGCTTTTGGGTCGCGATCGCCTGGGCTACGGCCTGCCGCATCCGCACCAGGTCATCCTGCATATCCGCAACTGCCTGTTCCAGGATTTTCTCAGGGTCTTCGTTTTTTTCAATCCAATCGTTGACATTTGCCCGGACTAAACGCCAGACCCGATCGACTAAGCCCATGGGAAACTCCTCAAAAAAAGAGAATAGCGGCAGCAGCACCTCTATTCTCATCACTTTTTCACTGAATTTTCAATCTCAATTTTCCAGGGTACAGTTCACCGTTCAGGTTACTTCTGCACTTCAGCTTCAATCCCCTGTTGCTTCAATTCCTGTACCTTTTGCTGGGCTTCTGCTTCGTTGTTGTAGGAACCCCCGGTTTGAATCACTGCCCCTGATTCGCTGTTCCGGAAATAGGAATTCGGATCAAGCTGCTGCACTTTTTCTAAAGTGCGATCGTTGTCGTAGGGAACCACTACTTTGTAACCAGAACTCCTAGGGGTTTCTGGATTGTTGCTAGGAGCAGGTGCAACGGAGGGTAAGGGCGCAGGGGGTAAAGGAGCTGGAGGCAGGGGCGTAGTGCCACTGTCGATGGAACTAGGTCGATTCGGTGCATAGCGGGGTGCAGGGTCGCGATAACCAGCCGTAGGGGGACTAAACCGACGGGGTTGGGGCAAAGGTGTGGTTCTCACTTGCCCGCCAGAATTGTCCGATCGCCGATCAAAAACTGGCGCAATCCCAGAAGGTTGAGCATGGCCAGCCGCCCCCGGTGCAGCGCTACCCGATGGGTTACCGGGAGTCACGGCCTTACCCGCAGATAGTTTGGGGTTCATCACCACCAAACCATTCGGCACGGATTTAGCTGCCTTATTTTTATCAGTCACCCCAGGCTTTCCTACTGCTAAGCCCGACGCTAAACCCGATCGTCCCGTCCGCAAAACCGTTAAGTTACCCAAGCTGAGATCGGCAAATTCTTGGGAATCCAGGGCAAAGGCATGACTCGCCTCTTCGGTCGGTGAGGCCGCTGGAGCTTGAACGACGGGTTGAGAATTACTCTGAGGGCGTAGCGCAGTCATGGCCCGTCCTGCCAAACCGGCGATCGCTTTCAAGCTACTCGGATTCATGACTAAATAGCCAAACATGCCGCTAGCCAGCAACATCAGCAGCATCGATCCCACCCCCAAGGGCGTGAGCAAATTCTCCAACACCCCTCGCTCTAAATCGGCCTGCGCTTCCTCTTCAGCAAGGCTGCGTAATAAAGCCTCCGAGGATTCCAGATAATCATTCGGCAGATGATGGGTAGCCGCATGACTGTCTGAATCTCCCGCAACGAAATCCATCGGCAAGTCATAGGGATTATGTTCGATCTCCTCGGACATCAAAGGATCGATCGGAACCGCAGAATCCGATGGGTTGGGCAGAACTGCTAATGCTGAGTCGGTGGCCAGTGCAGTGGAGGTACTGGCGATCGTGGAATTCCAATCCCCCGGACTATCAAGTCCCTCTACAGAACCGACTGCCTGACTGCCCGCTGGCACCGATGATGGCACAGAGTGCGCACCAATAATGGGTGCAAAGGTTGCCAATTCCACGCGATCGGGTTTCGGTTTAGGGTGCATGGCTCTGGCCGAAGAGGGAGCCACCTTCAACCCCGCCCGATAACGACGATAGCGAGCCAATTCATCTTCTAGCCGACTATCTAAGTTACTCAGCGCTTTCTGAATGCGAGGGTTCAGGACGGCAGCGAAAGGGCTGCTGGAGGAATTGGCAAACGTTGCTTGCTGCATAGGGTTATCTATGAGTCTTGACTAAATCCAATTTGAAATCGGAAAAATGCCGGATTAAGCACCCACCCAAGGTTTTACAAGGTATAGAACTTCCTAGAACCTCATGGGGTACCAGTGTAGTCGAGCAACTGAAAAGTGCACGAAAAATTTTGATCCCCAGTCTGATCTGAAGACAGACCAGTCAAGGATTTAGCCGAATCTTGAATGTCTCGAAGGGATCGAAAATGCCTCGAAGGGGTCGAACCTTGGCAAGATATTTCTACAGACCTCTCTACCTCTACAGACCTCTCTACAAAACAATTGCCCGGTTGGGGCAGCGGAGCACTATGGCTTGGCAATCCTTGGGGAAGGTTCTCCCCCAGCTACATATTCCCTCTCCCTCGATCGAGCAACAAAACCTCGATCGAATCCAGACCCAATGGGCCGCCGTGGTGGGAGCAACCATTGCCCAACACACCAGACCCGTCAACCTGGCCCAAGGAATCCTCCAAGTGGCAACGGTCAATTCGGTTTGGGTACAAAACTTAATGTTTCAGCAGACCGCACTACTGGCCAAACTTAACCAAACATTAGAACTACAGCTCGTCAAAATTCGGTTTTCCACGGCTCAATGGTTCACGCAAACGGATCCCCCAGCGGATCCCGACCCCATGCTGAGCTCCGCGCAAACCTGGAAACAGCATCCCTCTCTTGATCCCACGATCGCAGGCCAGTACCAACTTTCCTTGATTTACAACACTCCAGAAACCAGCTTTCAGCAGTGGGCTACCCAGGTTCAGGCCCGCAGCCAACATTGGCCAACCTGTCCTATTTGTCAGTGCCCCACACCGTCTGGAGAACTCGATCGCTGGGGATCATGTTCGATTTGCATGACAAAATGTCAACCTTAAGAGTGAGCAATTCTCTCTTACGAGATTACTCTTCGTGACGAGAATCTAAAGATTGTATGAATGAGTAATTCCACGCAAAACCCTGAGCAAACGACCATGGCTATGGCCTTCGCCCAGTTCGCGAAAAAAAAAGCCCTTCCCGCGTTAGTTCAGAATGGGATCAACCTTTTTTCACAGTACGCAACCCCTATGAATCTAGGCGATCCCCGGATTTCGACCTGTCGTCACTGCAAGCATTATCAAATCGAAGGAAGGCGTGGTGGTTATTGTCACCAGCTGAGTTCTCCGGTTCAAGGCAGTTGGAATGCCTGTACTTTGGCGATCCCAAGCTTCGAGCCACTGGTCTCCCCTGCGGTCGTTGTCGAAACGGTCATTGCAGAAGCAATTTTGGCTGAATCTGCAGTGAATGAATCTGTGCTAGATGAGTTAATTGCTGGGACGGGCGCTGAAAGCACGTTGGAAGGCCGATCGTTCAGCCAACCGTTGCATGTACTGGAGGACAGCTGGATAACCACTCAGATCGAGTTTCAGCATCATGGGGATGTAGCTTAACAGCGATCCCACTGCCACATCACTGACAGTAAACTGTTCCCCTTGGATATACGGTTGTTTCTCTAATAGTGAATTGAGTCCCCCCATTAAGCGAGGCATCTCTCTTTCCCGATTGGCTTCAATAAAAATTCCCGTTCCAAGGGTGGAGTTGGCAAATAAAATCCATTGATTCGCGATTGACTTTTCTTCCACAGAAGCGAAGCCGCCGCCATATTTTTCTGCAAGGTAGAGCAAAATTGCTCCGGATTCCCACAGCTTAAACGCTCCATCCTCAATGGCTGGAACTTTGCCAAAGGGGTTGATGGCTAGAAAAGCTGGCTCCTGGTGAGCTCCCGCCGCCATATCTAGAAGAACAAACTCGTAGGGAATCCCCAGTTCTTCTAAATACCAATGAATAATTGTGGCGCGACTGCGAGCACCACCATAGAGTTTCAGCATAACAGCTCTCTCAATGCTTCACGACCTCAAAATACCCTAGCCAAGCGTTGTGGTCAAAGCGTTAGGTATCAGCAGGCCCATTATACCGACCCCACCTGAGAACGAATCTAATTAGAACGAATCTAAAGAACTTGATGGGTATAGGCATGTTGCTTAACATTGTCCTCAGTTCGAACAATGTTGGTGGAATTGAGAATGCGTTTCCGCTCGGTGGAATAGTTGAAGTCTTTCCGGGTTGTTCCTAAGGGAACCAATTCTTGGGCTTGGGGTCGCGCTTGGTAGGTACGAGCCGTTGCTGTTGCTCGGTAAGCAAAGTCGTCACAAAATTGAGCGATCGCAGGAAATTCCGCTGGCAACTGCGGGCCTTCGGGGGTCAGCACAGAACCAAGGGTGATCCCGATCGCTTGTTCGTAGGAAGTGGGAATTCCTTTGATCAGTGCTTCCATAGCAGCCGCTGGAATCGGCTCAATAACTTGCACAGGATGCACTTCCCCATCTTCTCGCAGGAAGCAAGTGGCTAAGCCAACTACAAGGTAACTTTCTGCACCTAAATCTGTGGCGTTAGGGTAAGTATTTTGGTCCATTGTCATAGGAATGATGTCACCAGAAAAGTTATTAATCTGAAATTTCGACTCAGAACAGTTGCAGATTTGGAGATAGACCTGGTGAACAAGGCACTTTTCACAGGGGCCTAGTCACGGGGGATTGATCTATTCCATCCAGGGTGAAGCGTTGGGATGACTTTTCGCATTCTATCAACTTTGCACTTCAGCCAACCGACCTATGAACAGTTTATGCACCGTTGGAGACACAACCGTTGGATTTAACTTGGACTTTGGATTTAACTTGGACTTTTGTTGATTGGCTGCGGACAACTGATCAACACAACGCGATCGGCCACTCCGCTGACCCTGTTGAGTTTCGAGGGGGAATGGGCACATTAGAGCCATGCAGTTCCGCCGCTTCTTGGTGTGCAGTCCAGATCCTTACCCTGCCAGACTAGTTGTTAGCAACTCAGTCGCCAGCGGTAGATACCGTTCCTCTCTATGAGGAATTAACTAAACTTCATTGAGAATTGGGTAAAGGAACTTCAAGTTGTACTGAGCAACGGTGGGTTGACTGCATAGGGGACATAGACTCATTGGGAGCACGCTCCATGGGGAAGCCAATCTCAATCTAGATGGGTTGATTCCAAATGATGTCGTACTTTCTTAAAATTTATTTTTCAAGATAAATTTTGCCACTCAGAAAGTTCACCCGTTTTTGACGTTGCATCAGGGTCTTTATTGATTGCTATGGTTACCTCCGTTTCTTCCCATCGCCTGCTAGTTAACCGCCGTCCTCGTTCCCGGTGGCGCTTCCAACGATCGGGTACTTGGCGGTTTCTTCCGCGATCCCTTGGCCAGGGCCGCTCGCTGCATCGTACGGTTCAAGGCAGTACGGTTCAAGGCAACACGGTTCAAGGCAACACGGTTCAAGGCAACTCACCCGCCACCCCAAGCCCTTGGGATAACACCGATCGGGATCGGCTACTGCGACAACAATCCTTATTTGCAGCCCAACGGGGGCAATTTGCCCAAGCCATTGCAGGATTTAATTTACTAATTAACCGCAACCCTGACAGCGCAACGGATTACAACAACCGTGGACTGGTCTATGCCCAACAGGGAAACTGGGATGCGGCTTTGCAAGACTATAACGAGGCCATTCACCTCAATCCAGACCTGGCCCACGTCTTCAATAATCGGGCCAACTACTACGCAGCCCAAGGCGACTTGTTTGCAGCACTCTCCGATTACCAAACGGCCTTGGAACTGGACGCTAATAATATTCGCGCTTGGGTCAACCAAGGGATTACATTTCGCGAGTTAGAAATGTTTTCCGCCGCGATCGATAACTTTAATCAGTCCCTGTGGCTGGTACAGCAAGAATGCGACAGCACCGAGCAGGTCTTGCTCTCGGCCCACGTTCACGCAGAAAGAGGGCGAACCCACCACCTCTTCGGCGATTGGAACTGCGCCCTCTCCGATTACTACCTAGCCTTAGACTATCTCAGCCATGAATCCCAGCCAACCGCTTATCCACCCCTGTGGTGGCAAGTAGAGGGGTGGTTGAACGAGATCTTACAAGCCCATCAAGGGGATGGTGTCACGGGATAGTGGCCCAGACAGCCCCCCAGGGAATTGATTCCAGGCTTCAGAAAACTTCTGTCAACCGGGATCATCTAGCCAGCCTTACTTCACACTACCAATTTTGGCAATTTTGCCATCTTCCTGGATTGTCCAGACATCGTAGGTTCCCAGCACGTCGCCGTTCTCATCGATGTCTACATTACCGCTTGCCCCCTGGTAGTTAATCTTCTTGCCAGCCCGCAGTAACTCTAATCCTTTGCACACATCGGTGACGTCTTCCCCAGGGCCATTCGCCACTTCCCGAAGTTTGCTTTGGATGCCTTCTCCCGTATTGGATTGGGACGATTGAGCTGCCAGTACCAGCAGCGCCGCCGCATCCCAAGAGTGGGCTGCATAGGCTCCCACGGGACGTTTCAGCTTGTCTTCCCAAATCTTGGTAAAGGTTGCCAGGGCGTTGCCACTGGCTCCTGGAATCGTTCCCAACAATCCAGTGGCAATAAACTTGCCATCCGTTCCTTTGCCCACTTTGACCGCTAGATCATCGGCATACATGCCATCGGGAACTAAAATCGGGATGCCTTTGCTGACACCTTGCTCGTAGGCTGATTTCAACAACAGACTGCCCGTTTCCCCATACATAGCAGCCACCACGGCATCGGGCTTTCCGCTAAAGGCTTCTGCTGCTTCCGTTTTCAACGTCTGGGCTTTGGGATCATAACGAGTGGGCTTCGCTTCATTAACCACAGTCCCGCCCAAGCCCTTAAATGCTTTGACGAATTCTTTTTCAAATCCAACGCCGTAGTCATTGTTGATCACGATCGTGGACATTTTACGATAGCCCTTCTCATAGGCTAGTTTTGCCAGTGCCGGAGCTTGATAGGTATCAGAGGGTGCCGTTCTGGCCCAAAACCCTTGGAAATCCTTGGCTTTTTTGGTGAATTCGGGGCTAGTGCTACCGGGGGAAATAAGCATGACTTTATTGCGAGCGGCGATCGTGCCCGCTGCCATGGAAACACTGCTCGCGAAGGATCCGACTACCCCAGCAACCTTCTCCACGGTCGCCAATTTGGTCATGGCCTCAGTTCCCGCTGCGGGATCGGTTTGGTCATTGGCAGGAATCAGTGTGACGGGCGCACCGTTCACCCCCCCACACTGGTTGACAGTCTCCACCAGCAACGGTACAGAGGCAATCATTGGCTGCCCCAACGAGGCCAAATCCCCCGTCGAGGGTAAGAGGGATCCCAGTTTCAGCCCTTTCCCATCCCCGATCGCTGGGCTGGGCGATGCACCACTGGAGGTTGTCTGAGGTGTTTCCGTTTCTTGGCAAGCTGCGGTTACGAAGCCTAGCCCAAGCGCCAAACTTGCCACTGCTACTGCCTTCAGCAGGCTGATTCTGTCAGGAGATCCCAAGTTACTCATCGAATGTTCTACCCCTCAACACGGTTTACTCAACACGGTTTACTCAACACAGTTTAGGTGTTGTTTAGGTTAAGGGTATCGGGTCTGCGGAATTGGAGCAAGGGCTAGCCATGAAACGCCTCTGCGTAACACGTCTGCGTAATACGTCTGCACAACAGCTTCTGCGTAACACTGCCACTCAACACGTTCGCAGCAGCAGATATTTGCACTAAAAACCGAAAGGCGTTCATTTGAACGCCTTTCAATGCAGATTATTTAAGCTTTAGAACGGAGAGAGAGGGATTCGAACCCTCGGTACGGAGTTACCTGCCGTACAACAGATTAGCAATCTGCCGCTTTCGACCACTCAGCCACCTCTCCAGGCCACTGCTTTACTAATTCTAACAGATAACTTTTGAAAAAGTAAAGCAGTGAAAACTTGTTTAGAAATTTTTTGGGAAAATCTTAGAGAAGCGCCATGGACAGCATGACCAAAAAAGCATTGACAGCATAGAACCAGCCAACAATCTGGGTTTCTGTCCAACCGCTCAGCTCTAGGTGATTGTGGTAAGGAGACATTTTAAAGAAACGTTGACCGACACCATCAGCATTCTTCGTGGCTTTGTAGTAGCTGACTTGGATGATGACCGAGATGGTTTCCCACAGGAACAACCCGCTGACAATCAGCAAAGCAAAGAGAGAATTGGTAAGCAAGGCAACGGCAGCTAAGGCTCCCCCCAGGGCCAGGGATCCGGTGTCACCCATAAAAACCTTGGCAGGGTTACGATTGTGCACCAAGAAACCTAGACAACTGCCGCTCATGCAGGCACAAAACAGCATGAGTTCAGGGGCATAGTGGGTGCCTTCCAGTCCAGCGATCGCGCCGAGCCCGAGCAGAGAAATGGCGACTGTTCCTCCCGCGAGACCGTCCACACCATCGGTCAGATTGGTTGCGTTACTTTCCGCCACCATAACAAACCCCGCCAGCACCCAGAACAGAGCCCCGAGGGACAGCCCCGATCCGATTGGTAAGGCAATACGAGTCAAGTCAGGTGACTGAGTCACCATCATCCAGAGACAGAAAAGCACCGCCCCACCGATTTGCAGCGCCATTTTCATGCGGGGAGAAATGCCCTTGTTGGACTTCTTGCGGATGATTTTCCAATCATCTAAAAAGCCAATGGCAAAGTAGGCGAGGGTGAGAGCGGAGACCGCTAAAACCTTGGGCGCAAAGCCAGACCCCAAAACCGCTGCAATCACGGCCACTGGAATAAAAAAGGCTCCCCCCATCGTCGGAGTTCCCGCCTTCTTGAGGTGGGCCTTCGGGCCGTCTTCCCGGATAATTTGACCGGCTTTCAGCGATCGCAGGAGCGGAACTGCTAAGTAACCCACGAGGGCCGTTACCACAGCACAGACCACCAAAGGCATGGTCAGAGACATTCCCTGAAACATCGATCGGCCTGACCATAGATCCAACAGCATGGCAGACCCGGTTAATCCACCTGCGAGGAATAAAAATAGGCGCGTTCCTGAAAAGCTAAAAGATTGGCTAGTAAATAACTTGGCGTCCACAACGACACTCTCACTTCACGCACTACACCACACTGAACAATTCACTCATTGCTAAGCAATTTCATCCTTGAGCCAGCGGACTCAGCCTACCACAACCATATATTGACTACAGGTTATGTCCCACTCAACAAAGCGTTATGGAAAAACTTCCACCACTGTCAGACCAATCAGACCAAAACGGTATCAGTCAGGAGCAGTGGAGAGTTTTGGCGGCAATCTTAACTCGCGGATCAACAGAGCACCCATTGATGGACTAGAGTTCGAAGCGATTTGATTTGGGCGAAGGTTACACCATTGCAACCTTCAAGTCTGAACTTAATTCAAACTACTCTTCCAAATCCCCCAAATCGTCATCGTCATCTAGATCATCAAAGGATTCATCATCACTCCCCATCAGATCGTTGATTTCTTCCTCATCATCTACGTAATCGTAGTCGCCTTTTTGCCGAGCGCGAAGACGACCAGTATTTTCCAGCCAATCCAAGATGGAAGACTCTTGCTGGAGTGGAATCACACTGGCTGGCTTGTCGCGAGGTTCTTGACGGAGAGAAGGATTGTAGACCATGTTGTGGGTTCTAGAATAAATACGTATTTTCTGCGTTTGCAGAGTCAGACCTTAGGATGGGCTTAAGGTACCCAGAGTGTATCATCGAGCGTGAATTTTGCAACATCAATCTCCGGATTTTATAGATTGACCACAAAAATCATCCCTGATGGACTATAGCGCAGTTAATAAGGTCTGGAAAAGCCGTCTACGAGACATGTTCACCCCTGACTTCAAGCAATCAGGGGAAGATTTCACAAAATATAGGAACTTTAATCCTTTGGGGCGGTTACTCAGGCCGATCGCCTGATTTTCCTAGTGATCAACGTTAATTCGTCTGAAATTTTCTGTAATTTTGCAGAGACAAGACATGGTTCAATCCGAGTTCAATCCGAGAAAAGCCTTGTTAGAGTGTAAAGAAATCATCAAGCTGACTGTATGCCTAAGCTACATTCATGCCTGACGGCGGCATCTAACGCTAACGTCGGCGATCAACGTTGACGCCTAACTAGTTGACGCCTAACTAAGGCTGACGCCTGCGCTGGACTCCCTGGAAGCCAGTTAGCTGAGCAAACCGGAGCAGTTCACTTGAGAAAACGTTCATTATCAGGCACCGATCATCATGCTGGGAAAGGCCGAACTGTTGACAGCGATCGCGGGAAAAAATCGGGGACTTCTGGCCACTGAAACGGATAAGCTCGCCATTGCCGCCGCCGTTGCCATGCTAGAAGATCGGAACCCCACACCTCGACCCACAGAAGCGATCGACCTCCTGGCGGGCGATTGGCGACTGCTCTACACCACCAGCCAAGAGTTACTAGGGTTAGATCGGATTCCGCTCAATCATTTAGGGGAAATCTATCAGTGCATTCGGCCCCAGGGCAGCCGGGTCTATAACGTGGCAGAAGTGTCGGGCATCTCGTTTTTAGAGGGCTTGTTTAGTGTGGTTGCGCAGTTTGAGCCGATTTCAGAGCGCCGTTTGGAAGTCCGGTTTGAACGGGCGATCGCGGGATTGCAGCGACCCATTGGCTACCAGTCACCCACGGCCTTTATCCGCGATATTGAGTCAGGCAAGCGGTTTTTGGCGGTGGATTTTCAGATTCCCCCCCGCGATCGTAACGGTTGGATCGATGTGACTTACTTGGATGCAGATTTACGGATTGGTCGGGGTAATGAAGGTAGTATTTTTGTGCTAGCTAGATGTTAGAGAATTGAGAATTAGACTCCCTCAGAGAACCACTTGGATCAACCATGCGTCTCGCCCAAGGCCAACTTGCTCTGCTTTCTAGCTGTCCCCGGAAGTTTCAGTATGGGATTTTGGAACAGCTCGCTGTACCGACAGTGCCAGAGGATTCCCGACGCTTAGCGGAAGGGAACCAATTTCATGCCCTGCTGCAACAGTGGGACTTGGGTTTGCCGATCGACCCGCTGGTTCAAACCCATCCCACCCTACAAACCTGGTTTGATGCCTTTGTGGCCGCATCGCCTCAGATTTTGACCCTGGCTGGAGAGTCAGCCCCCATTCGGCAGAGTGAACAAAGCCGCACGATCGCCTTGGCTGATCACGTCCTAGTTGCGGTCTATGACTTGCTTCTCTTGGGCAACCACCAGGCACAGATCCTCGATTGGAAAACCTATCCCAAACCCCGCAATGCCACCCTGCTGGCGAACCAGTGGCAAACCCGCCTCTATCTCTACCTATTGGCGGAAACCAGCCCCTATCCCCCGGATGCCCTCGCCATGACCTATTGGTTTTTCCAAGGCCGCGATGGACAGGCTGCCCCCCAATCGGTCACCATTCCTTGGGATCAGGCCCACCACGATCGCACTCGGCAGGAGTTACAGACAGTCACTGACAACCTCAGCCAATGGCTCAACCAGTACGAAGGCGCAGGCCAGAGTTTTCCCCAAGTCGATCCTGCGTCCCCCCTCTGCAAAACCTGTGCCTTTGCCGTCAGTTGCCAACGCCATAGCACGCTTCCGTTGGACGCCCTGTCTCTGGACGCATCACCGGAGGAGCGATCGCCCCTGGAATGGGACAGCTTATCCTGGGAGACGATCGCCGAGATTCCCATCTGATCCCCGTCGTCCTGATTGTCCTGTGCGCTCGCCCTTTTCCGGAGTCCCGTTGCCATGAATCTGCCCCTGTCACCCCCTTGGACTTTGGCCACCGATGTCCCACCGGCGGATTTTCAGCGATCGCTCCAAAGGTTGACGGGCTTACCGAGTCAGTACCTCGCCCAATTGCTGTGGAATCGGGGCTTGCGCGATCGGGATCAACTGCCGGGATGGTTAGACCCCAAACAGTATCAACCTTGCTCTGCGCTGGACTTTGGGCCGGAAATGACCGAGGCGATCGATCGCCTTGTCCGAGCGCGATCGCAGCAGGAAAAAATCGCCATTTGGGGAGACTTTGATGCGGATGGTGTGACGGCCACAGCGGTCCTGTGGGATGGGTTAGGGCAGTTTTTTGCCAAGCACGATCGCCTGACCTACTACATTCCTAACCGCCTGACGGAATCCCATGGGCTTTCCCCGCAAGGACTCGATCGACTCCACCGCGAGGGCGTTCAACTCATCGTCACCTGCGACACCGGCAGTACGAATTTAACGGAAATCAACTACTGCAAAGCACTGGGCATCGATGTGATTGTGACCGATCACCATACACTGCCACCGGAACGCCCTCCCGTCTGCGCGATCGTCAATCCCCGGTATTTAGCGCCAGAACATCCCCTCGCCTCCCTCTCCGGGGTTGCCGTGGCCTACAAGTTGGTGGAAGCTCTGTACGATCGCCTGTCCCAAGTGCCTGAAAAACCGTTGGAGCATCTGCTAGACCTGGTGGTGATCGGCTTAATTGCGGACCTGGTAGACCTGAAAGGCGATTGTCGGTATCTGGCCCAGCAGGGAATTGCCCAGTTAAAGCAGCAGGCCGATCGCACGACAGCAACGCGCCCTGGTCTCTTTCATCTGCTGGAATTTTGCAAACGGGCGGGCGATCGGGCAACGGATATTTCCTTTGGCATTGGCCCCCGCATCAATGCCGTCAGCCGCATTCAGGGGGATGCCCATTTCTGTGTCGAACTGCTGACCAGTAGCGATGCAGCCCAATGTCGTCAACTGGCGGAACAAACGGAACTGGCCAACACACGACGGCGAGCCTTGCAACGGGAAGTGGCTGAGCAGGTGCTCGCTCGTGTCCGCCAGCTTGATTTATCCACCACCCAAGTGATTGTGCTGTGGGATGAGCAGTGGCCCCCCGGCGTGCTGGGGTTGGTCGCCAGCCAGGTAGCCCAGGAATTTGGCCGTCCGACCATTCTTCTGAGTACGGAAAGCACGGCTGAAAGGACCGCTGGAGATCTGCCGATCGCCCGAGGCTCTGCCCGATCGGCCAACCAAATCGACCTCTACGAATTGGTGCAGGATCAAGCCCACCTGCTCCATCGCTTTGGCGGGCATCCCTACGCAGCCGGCTTGAGTCTCGTTGTGGAAAATTTACCCCTGTTTGCCGAGGCCATTAATCAACGGGCTTTACAGAGCTTGGCCGATCGAGTAGGCCCCCGCCCCCTCCAAGCCGATCTTCAAGTCACCGTGGCAGAATTAGGGTTGGATCTCTATCGCGAACTGCGATGCATCGAACCCTGCGGCATGGGCAATCCTCCCCCACAGCTCCTGCTCAAGGACGTGTGGTTTACCCAAGCCACCCACCGCAACCTCACCGATCGCCAAAACAAAAAAGTCACCTACATCCGCACCACCTTTCGCCTCTGTGATGAAACTTGTCCAGAAGGCATTTCCGGCAGTTGGTGGGGCCATTACAAAGAAGAACTGCCCACAGGCCGCTGTGAGGTGTTGGTGGAACTGGAAAACAACGTTTACCAGCGGTGCTATGAGGTGCGGTTGATTGAGGTGCGATCGCGGGCAACGATCGCTGAATCGACAGCATGGCCCAATGTGCTACCCAACCCAAGCAGTCTTGCTGCCCTAGAGTCCGATCGAGCCCCCTGCGATTGGCTCTTGGATTGGCGATCCCTGGCTCAGTCAAATCAGCCTGTCCCCCCAAACCAGAATGCTGACATTAATGCTGATATTTTAGTCATGACGACCTGTCCCACCGATTGGGACGCGTTTAAACCTTGGTTCCGGAGAGCCTACCAGGAGCAGAAAAAACTCGCGATCGCTTACTCAACTTCGCCGCTCTCCAGCAGCACCGAACCCTGGCTGAAATTGTTAGGCATCGCCAAATATCTCAGCCGAACCCAAGCCTGGGTTACCCCGCAGCGGCTCCTCGATCACCTACAAATTACGCCCTCCACCCTGCGGATCGGGCTGCAAGCCTTACAAACGCTTGGGTTAGACATTATCAGCGGCGATCGAGGCTTAACCCTGGCCTGGCCATCTGAGCAGCCCCCAGGAGGGACGATCGCCCGCGATCGAGATTGGCAAATCGCAGGCCAGCCCTTTCTCCAAGCCTTGCAGGAAGAGTCCTTTCGCCGCCAGTATTTTGCGACTGTTCCGCTCAGCTTGCTGCAAACCCTGGCCCACAGAACCATTAGCTTGGAGTTGCGCTCAGGAGTTTAGGGCGTAGATGGCGTCGCTGGGGAATCTGCTGGGGATGGCTGGGGGGATGGCTGTGCCCCGTCTGGCGTAGGCGATTCTGTGGGATTGCTAGAATCCGGTTCTGACGGCGGTGGGGAATCCGGGCTGGCGGGGGTTTCTGGTTGGGTTGTCGCGGCGGGTTTATTCGCTGAAGGTAGAACAAAATAGGTTCTGCCTTCGGGATCCTTCCGTTCTTCTGCACCAATTTTCAACAGATCCTGGCGGGCTCGTTCCTGGGTCGATCGATCGCGGGTGGCTTCCGCTTGTTCAAAGACGGAACTCCAACCCCAAAGTCTGACCATCCGGCTATCGGGATCTGTTTGGAGAAACGCGGCGGTCTGCTTCATCAACGGCCCGACTTTACGGATTTCCGGATCGGTGGATTGCAGAGCCCAATCACCAGCCCTGTCATGGGACACGATCGACCCCGGAACATCCCCTAGGAGCAGGAGTTGATCTAACGCCTTAAACCGCCAGGGGAGGAAGGCTTGAGGGTGTTGATCGGGCTGTAGGGCATCTGTCCCTCGGGTCATATAGTCCACGGCCAACTCAGGTTTTCCCAACCGGTAGGACAGGGTTCCCGATAAAAAGAGGTAGCTCTCGACAAAACGCGGATCCCAGCGGGTCACTAAGTCAAAAAACTGGGGGGCTAACTCATAGCCTAATTTGGTGCGGGCTTCCTCATCCCCGTCGTACTGAAGGAAGTTCAGAAAAACCCAGTCCGCCATTAGGTTGTCAAAGCCAAAGGTGGGCGATCGCTGTAAAACCTCTAACTTCCAGCGCTCTTGCTGATTCAGTTGCTCGGGCGAAAATGTAAACATGGCCCCCTGTTGCAACTGACTGCGCTGCATGGCAACTAGCCCCGTCAGTGCCCCTGCCGAGATCGCCAGCTTAGCTAGACTGAAGCATAAATTTTTCCAGCGATTTCCAACCCGGTAACTGCCAACCATAGAACTCCAGTGGTAATGCAGGCAACATCATGCAAGGCAACTTTGCAGGAAAATGAAAGACAGGAAATCCCTTTAGGGCTTTTGATTAGCTTTCGGCTTCTGCGCCCTCCATTTTGCCAAAAGTTACTGCTACACTAGCCATACTTCCGTAATTTTATTTTTTATCCTAGGCAGCTTATTTTTATTTTCCCAGCCCGGTTTTGACTGAAGTAGGATTGGTGGTAGATGTTCTTCGTGATACATCGTCACTCATTCAAGACACTGATTCAAGACACTTGTCAAACCGTCACACAGCTTTTCTTGCTGACGTCAGAATGTCTAATACTCTTGGACAGGTTATTTTCTCCGGATTGCTCTCACCTTTTTGAGTGATGGTAAAAAGTCGGTGAAAACAAATTGCTGACTGGTCTCCTTTTCGTGTAAGTCCCCAAGCATCAATGCAGGGTTCTGGAGTTGGATATCAAGCTTTGGATATCGAGCAGAAGTATCAAACTTAATGAATCTTAACCTTGAAACCTGAGGGCTATCAGCGCTGCTACGGATTGTCCGGTTTTCCATTCCGTTCCTAACTATTGCGATCGCAGCCAATGAACCACCTTATCCCACGTTCCTTCTTGTCACAGTTGCTTCTCAGCACAACTCTCTTCGCTGGTGCCACTCTTACGCCCGGTCTCCTCAATCGCCCCGCCCAAGCATCCTTCCAAGACAGTCCTAAGGTGGTGATTGATGAGGCATGGCAGCTCGTCAATCGTGAGTATGTTGATCCGACCTTTAACCAGAAGGATTGGCAAGCCATTCGTCAGGATTTATTAAGTCGAGACTATTCATCCAAAGAGCAGGCCTATGATGCCCTGCGCTTGGCCCTCAAGCAATTGGATGATCCCTACACTCGCTTTATGGATCCTAAGCAATTTGAGGTGCTGAACAGTCAAACCTCCGGCGAGTTATCCGGCGTTGGGATTCGATTGGAACTGGATAGCCAAACGAAGACTTTGACTATTGTTGAACCCTTACCGAACTCACCGGCGGCGAAGGAAGGCTTGAAGACCGGCGATCGGGTTCTGGCGGTGAATGGCAAATCCACGAAGGGCATGACAGTGGATGATGCTTCTAGTCTGATCCGTGGGCAAGAAGGGACTAAGGTGGTTCTGCGCATTGGCCGATCGGGAGCCAGTGAGTTTGATGTGCCATTGACTCGGGCTCGGATTGAGCTACAAACCGTTCGCTACAACGTCAAGCAGGAAGGGAAACGCCGGATTGGCTATATTCGCTTAAGTGAATTCAGTAGCCACGCAGCGGATCAGATGCGGCAAGCGATTCGATCGCTGCTGGCCGAAAAAGTTGATAGCTTTGTCCTGGATCTGCGGGGCAATCCCGGTGGCCTGCTGCAAGCTAGCATTGAAATTAGCCGCATGTGGATGGATCAAGGCAGCATTGTCAAAACCGTCGATCGCAAAGGCGGCAGCGAAGAAATTGCTGCCAATCGTACAGCCTTAACGAATTTGCCCCTTGCCGTCTTAGTCGATAAGAATTCCGCCAGCTCCAGCGAAATCTTGACCGGCGCGCTGAAGGATAACAAACGAGCCACAGTGGTGGGCAGTCAGACCTTTGGCAAAGCCCTTGTGCAATCGGTGCATCCCCTTTCTGGCGGTGCAGGGCTAGCGGTCACGATCGCCCATTACTACACACCCAATGGGACTGATATTAGCCATAAGGGCATCGAGCCGAATGTTGTTCTGGATTTGTCCACGGATCAACAACGCAAGCTCTACACCAATCCTAAGTTACTGGGTACTTTAGAGGATCCGCAGTACATTCGAGCGATCGCGGCCTTAGATCAAATTGCCAATAGCAAGAGTAGCAACCAAAATCTCGGTCAAGGGCCTGCAACCCGTGGGTTATTAGCTCAATAGAGCCAGCCCTCTTCAACTACATTTTGACCTTCCAGGTTTTTCTCAAGCCTTCACCCGAAGCAGAGCGGTGCAGTTTTGCTCAGTCATGGGGGTCAGGGATTCGAGGGAAACGATGGAGGGTCTCTTTTATGGAGGGTCAATAGGGAGGGTCAAATTGTAGAAGTGGCACGATCGTCCGAGGGCAAATCAAGTAGGTTCGCTCAATCGGTTGAATGAGCGTGCGAACGAGGGCCGATCGTTCACTGATTTCCTGCAAGCCCTGCGTGGTTTGTAGGTTAATGCCGCGCTGATAGAGGGTATAGCCTCGACTACAGGCCACCCGCATGCCGATCGCATCGTCTGGAGGGTGGCCCTGTTGCAGGGCAAGACGATGGGCTTGGGCCAGCAGTGACTGCTGCTGTTCGGGGGCCATGGACGTCACTTCGATCGCCTTGGGCAAGTCCCGATCGTAGACCTGGCGGCACAGCTCAGCTAATACCGAATCCGCTTCCCCTTGCCAGCGTTGAATGTGATAGAGCAGTCGATAGTCATCCAAGGCCAGGTAGTTATCCAGCGAAAGTTGATCCCCGCGCGCCTCTAACCAAGCTGCCATCACCTCATCAGCCCAGAGTTCGCCCCGCCTCCAACAATCCCGAGCCCGGACAAATAGACGCTCCAATGTCCAAGTTGCAGCTAAATTTTTCGGATGGTTATAGACCTGGGCATACATGAACGATCGCACGACCAAATAGTGTTCGATCGCGGCCATCCCCTTTTGCGCCACCGTGAGTTGTTGGGTCACGGGGTCATAGCGCAGGGCTAGCAAAATCCGATCCAAGTCAATATGACCGTAGGAGGCACCTGTGAAGTAACTATCTCGCATCAGGTAGTCCAAGCGATCGCAATCCAGTTGACTGCTGACCAGTTGCCAAACTAGCGGAATGGGATGTTTTTTGTGATAGACCGCTTCCAGTTGGGGCAGCAGTTCTGGGTTGAACCGATCGAGCAATTGGCGAATCGGGAGGGACTCTTGCAAAATGCGGCCAGTCCACAGTTCATGGTGCGTACCAAAAATTTCTTCCCCGGTATGACTCAAGGCACTATGCCCAATATCATGTAACAGCGCAGCACAGAGAACCACCGATCGAAACGGCTCCAATTGAGGATGCATCCCTGCGAGGCGATCGAAGGCACGGCGAGCCACGGCCAACACCCCCAGGGAATGGGTAAAGCGCGATCCTTCTGCCCCATGGAACGTTAAGCTGGCTGGGCCTAACTGTCGGATACGCCTCAGGCGCTGAAAGGCCGGGGTATCAATTAAGCGAATCAGCAACCCTTCCGTGGAATCTGCCCCGTTTAGGGTAATGGCCCCATGGAGGGCATCGTGGTAAGTCCGTTCAGTCAGCACAACTGGATCAACCTCATGGTGGGGGAATGGGCGGGAAGGGGGCGTTTTAGACCTAACCGTGCTTTGAGCTACAACGATTCGGCCCTGACTACAGGACAATCAATCCTAAGCTTAGGGTTGGCCAAGGGCGACCCTGATAAGGAGCCCCCCGCCATGAAGCCGCGCATCATTGTTTGTGGTTTGGGTCAGACAGGATACAAGATTTACACGCTCCTGAAACAACAGGGGCTGGGCGTTGTCGGCATTAGTACCCATCCTGTCGTGGGAGGAGCAGTGGAATCTAGCCCCAACCCTAGACCTAATCTTCGATCCGACGCCATTTCCACCAGTATTCCCGACATTAATATTCCCGACATTATCGTTGGTGATTTACGATCGGCGTCCACATTGCTGGCAGCCGGGATCCGAGACGCCCAAACGTTGGTACTGGCTACCAGTGATGATGCCTTGAATCTAGCGGTTTTGGTGCAGGCCAGGGTGCTCAATCCCCACATTCGCATTGTCAATCGACTCTACAACACCAGTTTGGGCGATCGCCTCGATCAAACCTTGGCGCACCACACCAGCATGAGTGTCTCGGCGTTAGCGGCTCCCGTCTTTGCCTTCGCCGCGCTGGGCAACTTGGCGATCGGTCAGCTCAAATTGTTTAACCAAACTTGGCCGATGCATGAAGAGCATATTGAGGCAGATCATCCTTGGCGGGGGCGGCTTTTACAGGAACTGTGGGACGATCGCGCTCGTATGCTGATTTATTATCTCCCGGCGGATCATACGACAGACCTGGTGTCAGCAATGCTACGGGGGGAACGGTTACAAGTGGGAGATCGCTTAATTGTGGCAACCCAGCCCAGTGTACGGCTGACCCAGCGATCGCTCAAGGCAACCGTTCTCAAGTTTCTCGCCTCTCTCAAACGATTGCACTCCCATGGCCGATCGGCGATCGTGGTCTTGCTGCTGCTGTTTTGCACCATTTTTATCGCTACCCTGACCTACATTTGCATCAACTTCAATACATCGGTGGAGGATGCGCTCTATTTCTCCGTGGGCATGATTACGGGCGCAGGGGGCAACGAACGCATTGCCGAACAAGCCCCACCCAGCATTAAAGTGTTCACCGCCATCATGATGCTCGTCGGAGCTGGAGTCATTGGCGTGGGTTACGCCTTACTCAATGACTTTGTGCTGGGAACCCGCTTCCATCAATTGTGGGATGCGGCCCAAGTTCCCCAGGCGGGGCATTACATCGTCTGTGGGTTGGGGGGCGTTGGGATGCAGATTGCCAAACAATTGCGCGATCGCGGCCATGAGGTGGTGATTATTGAGCGAGATCCCCATTGTCGGTTCTTGAGCACCGCCCACCAACTCAAATTACCTGTAATTCAAGGGGACGCCAATCTCGCTGATGTCCTCCAGTCAGCCCACATTGATGCAGCCCAAGCTCTGCTCGCAGTCACCAGTGACGACACCGCGAATCTAGAAATTGCCCTAACGGCAAAGGGATTATCCCCTCGGTTGGCTGTGATTGTCCGCAATCAAGATCCCAGCTTTTCCCACATGGCTCAGCAGGTCTTCGAATTTGAAGCAGTGCTCAGTCCCACGGAGCTAGCCGCTCCTTCCTTCGCAGCGGTGGCCTTTGGGGGACGGATTTTGGGTAATGGCTTAACGGGCAACCATTTGTGGGTGGCCCTCGCAGCACTGATAACTGAGAATCACCCCTTTTGCGGTCAACCGGTCAAAGAGATTGCGATCCAGGGTGATTTAGTCCCGCTCTACTTGGAAACCTCTCACCAAACTATCCATGGGTGGCCCCTGCTGGATGCATCCCTGAGTGTAGGCGATATCCTGTACCTGACAGTACCGGCCCACCGCCTAGACGAACTGTGGCGATCGGTGCAACTTCCGGTGATTGGTTAGGCATTTGCCTAGGCAGGTTAGGCCATTTGCCCAGGCATCTGTTGGGATAATCGAATCAGACCGAGCTAGGAAATTCCCGCTAGCAACGACTGGGATTGCAAGGTATCCAATGCGGCTCGGTATTGCGGATCGCCATCGGTGCCCAATTGCTCCGGCGCGATCGCCTGCAAGGGCACAACGCGATCGGGGGTAATCCCCAGCTTGTTAATGTCGCGATGGTTCGGCGTTTCGTACTTCGCTACGGTGACCGCTAGCCCCGATCCATCGGATAGGTTGAACAGAGATTGAATCAACCCCTTGCCGAAGGTTTTCTCGCCCAGAATGATGGCGCGGCCATTGTCCTGCAAAGCCCCCGCTAAAATTTCGCTAGCACTGGCCGTGCCTTGATTGACTAACACAACCAACGGGGCTTGAGTCAGCGCCTTACCCGCCGCTTCAAAGCTACCTAGGGTTCCTTGGCGGTTGACGGTATAGACGATCGTGCCATTGTCGATCCACTGCTTGGCAATCTCAATCCCGGCCTGCAACAGCCCCCCCGGATTATTGCGTAGATCCAGAATGTAGCTGCTGGCTCCTTGGCGCTCCAGTTGCTTGATGGCCTGTGCTACTTCCGTGGCTGCATTGGCATTGAACTGCGTTAGACGAATGTAGCCACTCTTTTGTCCATTGGGCTGGGTGCGCAGGTCTGCAATGACCGGATTTAACTCAATGCGATCGCGGACAATGTTGTATTCCTTGATCGGCTCATTGCCATGCTGCACCTTGAGGCTCACGATGCTGCCAATATTGCCGCGCATCCGCCCTGCGGCTTCATCGAGGCTCAGCCCCTGTGTCGATAGCCCATCAATTTCTAGGATCGCGTCCGCTGGTTGAATGCCAGCCTTCGCGGCAGGAGACCCACTGATCGGCGCAATCACCTTCAGTCGTTGAGTATCGGTATCTAGGGAAATCTGCAACCCCACCCCAGTCAATTCACCGGAAGTACTGGTTTGCAGGCTGCGGTATTGCTCTGGCTGCATAATGCGGGTGAAGGGATCCCCGAGCAGCCCCAGCATTTCCTGCATGAGGACATAGGTTTGTTCGCGATGTTCAGGTGCTTTCTTCAAGAACTTTTCCCGTACCGCCCACCAATTCTGATGGTTAAAACTCGCGTCCACATAGGCCCGATCGATGATGCGCCACACTTCATTAACAAACCGTTGTTCCTCCGTGAGCGCTTGGGCTGACCCTGCAAAGGCCAGCACGGAAATCACAACAGCTAGCAGCGAAACAATCAGCGATCGAGACCAGGCAACATATTTTCCCATAGCTTTTGATAGTAAACGGTAACCGAACGTTCTGCCTACCCTGTCCCGTGATCGAAGAACTGGCAAGGAACTGGGGCAAAAACCTCATCTAACAACTGAGCAATTGGACTCCACGGGTGAGAGGCTTCAGACCGATCGCAGTACGCTCTAGATTGACCCACTCACGGAATAAACGAACATGTGATCGTCGAGTCATCGCACCATCACGGCTCCGCAGTACCCCGCAAAAGGCCCCCTTGAAGAAGCGTCGATGGGTTGACAATTTCTGAGAAACTTCATACTTCTTCATAAACTAACCTATCCGCTTTCCCTTGCCAAGTCCGCACCTGATCGCTCAAGCGGCAGCTGATCCCGGCTATGAGGGATCCTTGAGGGGTTAAGGTGTGTTACATTTTTTATGAACAGCAATCATTTTTAGGAACGCTCTCGACTATGGCAAACGTGTACGACTGGTTCGAGGAGCGCTTAGAGATCCAGGCGCTCGCTGACGACGTAACCAGCAAGTACGTGCCGCCCCACGTGAATATTTTCTACTGCCTGGGTGGAATCACGCTGACTTGCTTTTTAATCCAGTTCGCCACTGGATTTGCAATGACTTTCTATTACAAGCCCACCGTAGCTGAAGCGTTTAGCTCCGTTCAGTACATCATGAACGAAGTCAACTTTGGCTGGTTGATTCGCTCCATCCATCGTTGGTCTGCCAGCATGATGGTGCTGATGATGATTCTGCACGTTTTCCGGGTTTACCTGACGGGTGGTTTCAAGAAACCCCGTGAGTTGACTTGGGTCAGTGGCGTGATTCTTTCTGTCATCACCGTCTCCTTTGGTGTGACCGGTTACTCCCTCCCTTGGGATCAGGTTGGCTACTGGGCGGTCAAGATCGTATCCGGTGTGCCCGAAGCGATTCCTGTCGTTGGGACGCTGATTGCCGACCTGCTACGGGGTGGTGCTAGTGTTGGTCAAGCAACCCTGACTCGCTACTACAGTGCTCACACATTTGTGCTGCCTTGGCTGATCGCCGTCTTCATGCTGATTCACTTCTTGATGATTCGGAAGCAAGGCATTTCCGGCCCTCTATAAATCGCTGGTTAGTCTGCTTTACAGGGCTTGGAATGACCTGGTATGGTCGTATCCAAAGAAAAAACTTTCTGCGTGCTGGAGCATACCATTCTTCAATCCGGCCCAAAGATCGATCAAGACAATTCACAATTATCTGTTTGCCGACTTCCAGATTTTGAGGAGAGCCTTTTCGCAATGGCAACTTTAAAAAAACCGGATCTAACCGATCCCGTATTGCGTGCGAAGCTAGCGAAGGGTATGGGTCACAACTACTATGGTGAACCCGCATGGCCCAACGACCTGCTTTACATCTTCCCCGTTGTAATTTTGGGCACGATCGCCCTGTGTGTCGGGTTAGCCGTTCTAGATCCTGCACTGGTGGGTGAGCCTGCTAACCCCTTTGCAACCCCCTTGGAAATTTTGCCCGAGTGGTACTTGTACCCTGTCTTCAACATTCTGCGCCTTGTTCCTAACAAGCTCCTAGGCGTTGTGTTGATGTCGTCTGTCCCCCTAGGAATGATTACGGTTCCTTTCATTGAAAATGTGAACAAGTTTCAAAATCCCTTCCGTCGCCCCGTCGCTATGGCTGTCTTCCTGTTTGGGACGGCTGTTTCGATGTACTTAGGTGCTGGCGCAATCTTCCCTGTGGACAAGGCGCTGACCTTAGGTCTGTAATTGCCGGGTCTGTAAGGATTGGTTATCCTTAGAAGTCGTATCTCAGTGATATCAATCTCTGAAATCCTTTTTTCAAGGGAAACCTAATCTAGTTTGATTAAATTCAATCGTCTGGATAGCCGCTAGGGTTATTCAGACGATTATTTTTTGGCTCAATTTTCCTTGATCACCATTTGAACATCCGGTCGAGGGGCGACATCCGGTGTAAAAACACAAAAGGTAGAAGTCCAAAAGGTAAAAGCACAAAAGTCACCCCCGATCTGAATTTTGGGAGGGTAGACTAGAGAGAATATACGGCTCAGCATTCTGTTCTGAAGACTGTTCTGAATTCCCATAGCACCTGATTTCGATAGGCTAGGCATGAGACAAGGCATGAAACGTTCTTTAGGGAAGCCCCACCAGCAAACAAAGTCCCGCGCTCGATCGCCCTTTCGATCGGCGGGTATTGTGAAATTTTTAATGGGTCTGGCCATTTCCCAGACCGTTCTGCTAGCTAGCCCTGTCCTTGCCCAGCAACGTCAAAGCCCCTTGAGTTATGGGGACTTGTTCGATCGCATCCGCAAGGACAAAGTGGAGCAGGTCAAAATTGATCCCACTCAGCAAGTGGCCAAGGTTTATTTAAAGGATGCGCCGAAGAAGGATCAGCCTGTTGAAGTGCAGTTGCTGGAGCGGAATGATGAACTGATCAATCTGCTGAATGACCAAAAAGTGGCTTGGAGTGTGGAGCGATCGGCAGATAACAGCGCCCTGATCAGCATCATGATCCAGTTGCTTGCGTTTCTCTTGCTGATTTCCGCCGTCATGTTTGTCATCCGGCGATCGGCCAATGGCCCCGGTGGCCCTGGTCAAGCTATGAGTTTTGGTAAGTCCCGTGCCCGCTTCCAAATGGAGGCAAAAACCGGCGTGGTGTTTGACGACGTAGCCGGGATTGAAGAAGCCAAGGAAGAACTTCAAGAAGTCGTGACTTTCCTGCGGAAGCCTGAGAAGTTTACCGCTGTGGGTGCCCGTATTCCCAAGGGTGTGTTACTGGTTGGGCCGCCGGGAACCGGGAAAACCTTGCTGGCCAAGGCGATCGCGGGAGAAGCGGGCGTGCCTTTCTTCAGCATGTCGGGGTCGGAATTTGTGGAAATGTTTGTCGGGGTTGGGGCCTCCCGGGTGCGGGATCTGTTCAAAAAAGCCAAGGAAAATGCCCCCTGCATCGTGTTCATCGATGAAATTGATGCGGTCGGTCGTCAGCGCAGTATTGGCTATGGTGGCGGCAACGATGAGCGGGAACAGACGCTGAACCAGTTACTGACAGAAATGGACGGGTTTGAGGGCAATTCCGGTGTGATTATCATCGCTGCCACCAACCGAGCCGATGTCTTGGATCAAGCCCTCCTGCGTCCAGGCCGATTTGATCGCCAGGTGACGGTGGATTTGCCCACCTTTAAGGGGCGCTTGGGCATTTTGGAAGTTCACGCCCGTAACAAAAAGATTGAAGAAGAGGTTTCCCTAGAGGCGATCGCCCGTCGGACACCCGGTTTCTCCGGTGCGGATTTGGCCAACTTGCTGAATGAGGCTGCCATTTTGACGGCCCGGCGACGCAAGGAAGCTATGACCATGGAAGAGGTGGAAGATGCGATCGATCGCCTGACGATTGGGCTAACGCTGACCCCGCTACTTGACAGTAAGAAAAAACGGCTGATTGCCTACCATGAAGTGGGCCATGCCTTGCTGATGACTCTGCTAAAGCGTTCTGATCCGTTAAACAAGGTGACGATTATTCCCCGATCGGGGGGGATTGGTGGGTTTGCCCAGCAAGCCTTTAACGAAGACATGGTAGACAGCGGCTTGTATACCAAAGCTTGGATGATGGATCAGATTATCCTGACCCTGGGCGGGCGGGCAGCGGAGGAGATTGTCTTCGGTCACGATGAAGTCACTGCGGGAGCCAGCAGCGATATCCGTTACGTGGCCAGTGCCGCACGGGAAATGGTGACGCGCTATGGCATGACGGAAATGGGATTGGTGGCACTGGAAGGTGCGGGCGATGTCTATGCCACTCGGGGCGGGAATTTAACCCGAACTGACTACTCGGAAGAAGTGGCCACCCAAATCGATCACAAGGTTCGAGAAATTGCCCAGCAATGTCTAGAGGAAGCAAAACGGATTCTGTTGGAGAATCGATCGCTGATGGATCGGCTAGTAGATCTGCTCCTAGAAAAGGAAATGCTAGAGGGAGATGAGTTCCGCCAAGTGGTTGAGGAGTATCAGGCGAAAACTGAAGAAGTTATGATTTCTGTCTAGCCGCCTAACGACTTGAGAAAAGTTAATTGATTCAAAAGGGGAGATCCGCTAGCGGATCTCCCCTTTCTCGTAGATGAATGAATGGATGCAGTATTTCCGAGACTTCGCCCGAGTCACTTCCTCCCAATTACTCTTCGTATTCAGGTTGCTTCACTTTGTCAGGAATATTCAGCGCTTGTGGCTTGTATTCTGTCGCTTCGGGATCCGTCCAAGGATCTTCCGCTGAGGCTTCCTCCGGTGTAGAGGCATCGGCGATCGTGGCCTCGGGTTCAACGATCGCAGCCTTGGCTGCATCAGTAGGTTGAACCTCCACCACAGGAGTGACATCTACGACTTCCTCGACGACTTCCGCGAACTCAACATCTTCGTAGTCGTCGGCATCATCATCTTCGTTGTAGGGTTCATCGTAGCGATCGCGGGTGGTCGCGTTCGTCCAGTTGTCCGCAGGTTCGTTCTCTAAATACCGCGCTTGCTGGCGGGCTTGGGGGGGTTGCCGTAGCTCCAGCGGTTCTGGCTGGCGTTCCCAGTTATCTTCATCCCAGGTTTCCTCTACGCTTTCCACCTGGGGACGACGCAGGGGCGGGGCTTCTAAGGGAACCCGCTGACCTGAGGGCAATTGATTTTCAATGCGTACAGGACTGGGGGGGGCGTAGAGTTCATCCTTCTCCCAGGGCGCTTTACCCAGACCGAGGCGTTCTAAGACCCCGACGGTCATCTGATTTAGCCGTTCTTCCGCTCCTTCATAGACAATCAGGCGATCGGGGCCGCTGCTAACAATTTCCGTCACCCCCAATTCAAAGGTACTAACGACTTGATCGGGAATGAGCGGAAACCCCAGGGACGCGATCGTGAGGGACTCCAGCTTGCCATTGTCAATATCGAACTTGTAGCCCCGCACCTTGCCTAGGACTTCTCCGGTTTCGGTAATGACTTCACAGTTGATCAGGCTATTGAACTGTTCAACATCAATGTCTTCAATCACATTTTCGTCATCCACCAGGATGACATCCCCAATTTGCCGAATGCTACTCAGCATCATGGGTTGGGGGGTTCCGTAGAACAAACTGGGTCGCAGACTCAGCGCAACCACTTCCTGGCTATCAATATCGACCCAAAGTTGACTCACGACACCTAGCTTTTTCCCCGTGTCGCGGGTGATGACTTGGGTGCCCAGGAGATCGGTGCGTTGGCGAAATTCTGCTGACATTACTAATCTCGAAGCCTACGTGGATGAATTCTGCTTAAGTTTACCAAATCACGATCGGCGTGGCGTTGTGGAGTCGAGTGCGGGTTTCCGATACAGGACTGCCCCTACCCTGCAACCGCCTTAATGCAGAATAGACTGGAGGGCATCATGGGGACAGCATTGAGTCTGCCACCTATTGAGTCCATCCCATGGCAATTAGCGGTGCGGCATAAACGCTAGCCCTGACCAGTGATTTCAGTAACCTAGATCACACCGGACGGCAATCGGATACCGGTTGGAGCAAAGTTCAGGGCTAGCTACTGCTTAATTTAGAGCCTCTATTCAGCTAAATCTTCGCCGTCCACTTCCGGTGTTTCTGGCATCATCTTGGGTTGGCTGGTTGCGCCTTGCTCATAGGTCTTACCCATTTTGGGCGAAGTGGGCAAATCCGGTACCGTATTCCAGAGTTCGGAGGGTTTATCTTTGCCAATCATAATGATTTGGGCTGGTGCATTGGGATCCAGCTTATAGCGTGGTGCTGGACTGGAAGACTTGCCGCAAATGTGGGAAAGATCCACCGTTTGCCCAGATGAGTTTTCCATTTCGCATAGAGAATCCTGTTGCGGCTGTGGGTTAGCGCGGCTGGCAATGCCCCAAGACACGGCTGCTCCCAGCAACACGATCGCGACAGTACCTAAGACAATCTGTTTCTGATGCATAACTATTCTTCTATCCTTGAAGCGCTTTAGGTTTGGATCAATTGATTCGCTGACTGCGCGGTTGAAGTTTTGCGGTTGAAGTGTTTCTGCGTTAGATCCGAGGGACGATCGTTGACCCTGCACCTTTAGTTTTCCGCAAGGCTACCAGGGCAGGCATGAAGCGATCGATCGGCACCGCCACACTAAAAGCGGTAATTTTAGTTTTTGGATCAAAGACGGTCGCGACTTGTAGCCCTTGAAGTTTACGATTGCGGGTATGAATTCCAGTACCCGAAGATCCTGGGGTTCCATCGCAGTCATGGATAATAAGACCAATTTCTACAGACAGAAAATTGCAATTAAAATGAGCGCCAGGAGTTTGACCTCGGATGTCACCAGGTTGCGCTTTTTCCGCCGTCGGCCAATCCCCTGAGTAGCCGATGAGGTTTACTTTTTTGCCAACAGCCGTTAATCCTGCTTGATTGATATCAGTAGACCAATTTGTTTGGCCGAACCATCCCGTGGATTTGCCCAGACTACGGTTAAATCGCACGATCGCCCAATCGCGACGATAATCGCCGACCGTTCTGGGAGAAAAATCGAGTCCTGTCCAAATCACATCCACATTGGCAGCTTTGTAATAGCGACTACCGTGGGATATTGCATAGGCTTTTACTTGCAGTGGCCCATTCCCCTCATCATCCAAAAGGCAATGGGTATTGGTTAACCCAAGATTAGTCCCCACGACCGTAAAGGTGCAGCTATAGAATTTTCCGTCCGCTTTTTGAATTTCCAATTGCCCTACCGCTTTTCGCTTATTACGCTTCATCCAACTGTAGGAAGGCGTCACGCGATCGTCTTGGCCAATTACCCCGATCGGCGGCTTTTGAGGGGGGGCTTCCTGGGCTTGGACTGGACTGGAAAGCGCAAGCAGCATGGCCTCTGTTCCGATCGACCCAGTGAGTAATGCTACCAACACAAGAAACTTCGAGATCTTTGGAATTGCCATAGCAAAATCAGGTGAATTAACTATCCCTGATGGGATATAGGCTAATTATGGCAATTTCATTTCAGCGCGTCGAGACTACTCCACTAGTTTTCCATTCACGGCCCAATAAACTGGCAGAGGCCCCCTCACCCTGGCCAGGGGGGACATCCAGGCAAAAAGAAAAAAGGAGAGCGATCGGCCCTCCTTCCACTTAAGTGATTGGATTGAAAATAATTGGATTGGGCTTACACGCCAACTTTAGACAGGGCAGGTTGCACAATCTTGAGAATACGATCGGCCATCTGCGGCGGCGTCAACCCTAACTCCGCTTTGGATTGCTCTGGCGTCGCATGTTCCACTAACAGATCGGGAACCCCAATGCGCGTCACCGGAACCGTAATCTCAGCATCCATCAGCGCTTCCACCACCGCAGAGCCAAATCCACCGGGCAAGCAACCTTCCTCAAAGGTCACCACGCGACCGATCTTCTGCGCCAGCGGCAGAATCAACTCCGTATCCAACGGCTTGGCAAACCGAGCATTCACCACCGTTGCTTCGATGCCGTGCTCATGCAGGATTTCCGCCGTTTGCAAGCTGGGGTAAACCATAGACCCATAGGCCAGTAGCAAAATATCATCGCCATGGCGCAGAATTTCACCCTTACCGATTTCCAAGGGTTCCCAACCCTCTTCCATCAGGGGCACCCCGTAGCCATTGCCCCGTGGATAGCGCATGGCGATCGGGCCATCGGTGTAGTTAATCCCCGTCACGAGCATCCGCTGTAACTCCGCTTCATCCTTGGGAGCCATCATGACCATGTTGGGAATGCAACGCAGGTAAGCAATGTCGTACATCCCTTGGTGCGTCGGGCCATCGGAACCCACAATCCCCGCCCGATCCATGCAGAAAAAGACCGGCAGATTCTGAATGCAGACATCATGGATGATCTGGTCGAAGGCCCGCTGGAGGAAGGTGGAATAGATCGTCGCGATCGGGCGCATCCCCTCACAAGCCAAGCCTGCTGCCAGGGTCACAGCGTGCTGTTCTGCAATCCCCACGTCGATGTACTGCTTGGGCACCCGTTTTTGGAAAATATCCAACCCCGTCCCCGTGGCCATCGCAGCGGTAATCCCGATAATCCGAGGATCATTTTCTGCCAACGTAGAAAGAGTCTCGCCGAATACTTTGGAGTAGCTGGGGGGCTTGGGTTTGCTAGAAGGAATCGCTTTCCCAGTAGCCAGGTTAAAGGGATTCTGGGCGTGGTAACCCACCTGATCCTTCTCAGCAATTTCGTACCCCTTGCCCTTGACGGTGGACACATGCACCAGTACCGGGCCAGGATGCTTGTGGGCTTCGCGGAAGGTCTTAATCAGCTCTTCCAGGTTATGTCCATCCACCGGGCCAATGTAGGTAAAGCCCAACTCTTCAAATACAGCGCCCACCTTGGACACCGCCAACCGCTTCATCCCTTCCTTCACTCGGTTTAACTCCGGCGAGAAGGGCAGATTGCGAATTTGCTCCTCTAGGTTGTCACTGAGGAACTGCATGGGCGGGCTGAGGCGAATCTTGTTGAGGTAGCGGGGAATGGCACCCACGTTGGGGGAGATGGACATTTCATTGTCATTCAAGACCACCAGCAACTTGGTCTTGGGCAAGTGTCCCGCGTGGTTGATCGCTTCCAGTGCCATCCCGCCAGTCAAGGATCCGTCGCCAATCACGGCTACGCATTTGAAATTTTCCCCTTTGGCATCCCGGGCTAGGGCCATCCCCAGGGCAGCGGAAATACTGGTGGAAGCGTGACCTGCTCCAAAATGGTCAAACTTACTTTCACCCAGCTTGAGATAACCCGCAATGCCATCCTTTTGGCGCAGGGTATGGAAGTCGTGGTAACGACCCGTGATCAATTTGTGGGGGTAGGCTTGGTGGCCAACATCCCAAACCACCTTATCCTTATCCAGATCGAGCGTTTGGTAGAGAGCCAGAGTCAATTCAACAACACCAAGGCCGGGTCCGAGGTGGCCCCCACTAGCAGCGACTGTCTGGAGGTGCTTTTCACGAATCTGACGAGCAATGTCCTGGAGCTCCTTAATTGACAGACCGTGCAACTGGTTAGGGTGGGTTATTTCACTCAGATGCATGGGGTATCCTTCGGTTGTACGCTAAGTGGATTGGCGATTTAACAGGTAGCTGTATCATTCACAGGTGTCTGTATAGCATTCAGCTTATAGCGATCGCGGGATCCATTGTCTCAGCTACAGGTTAGGTTTGTCCGCAGAGTACAAGGCAGGGATCGATCGCTACTCGATCGCTACAAGTCAAAGGTGTAACTTTAGCTTTTTTCACTGTAGTTCATCAAATGGTCGCATTCAGCTTTCTCTGATGCATTTCGCAACGGTTTGAGTCAATTTGATGAAGATGTGCAAAGATGGCGAAAGAGTTACGGCCATCGTGCCCAGTTTTTGTTCAGGGAACTGAAAAATTCCCCCAACGAAGGATGATTCTTTCCCGGTGTTACCAGTGTGCGTTTAGAGCCATTCTTAGCGGTCAAACCTGAAAAATTGGGGAAGTTTTAAGTTGGGTCACCGTGATTTCTAGCTATGTCTTGTTATTGTGCGATCGCATTTTATCTATGCTGAAGCTTCAAATCTTCAATCCTGGTTTATCCCGGCCCCGTTTATTCCGGCTTAGTCTATCCCGGCTTAGCCTGGGCCTATTGGTTATTTCCGGCTTGGGCGTTGGCATGGGGACTGGGCGACCTGCAATGGCCAACACCTATGAAACCTGTGCCAAAACGGTGGTGAAAGCGGGGGTGGAGGGCAACGTCGCCGGATTGGCCTGTGCCCAAGATCTCCATCCCGAGCACCTAGGCCACTGTGTAGAGCGCGTCACCAAAGCGACGTTGGGGGCCGACGCAGCGCTCTCTGCCTGTCGGCGAGTCCGTCGGCCCTTGGACTTGGCAGAATGTGTGACGGACATTCATTTTCAGGATAAGCAAGCTCCCATGGCTGATGTGCTGGAATATTGCCGTAAGAGTTTATTGCCCGTTCGGTTTGGAGAATGTGTGACTGGGCTAGGTCGGGATCCCCTCAAGCTTGCAACCCGAGAAGGACTGGATGTCTGCATTAATGCCAGCGATCGGCCTAAGGATTTACAACTGGTTCCTTTGGACTCTGTTCTAGGCCCTAACCAATCAACAACAGTCATCCCTACACCCAGCACCCCTGCGCCAGTCATCATGCCTTCACCCATGCCGAACCCAACACCAAACCCAACGCCGAACCCAACGTCGAATGTCATCCCTCAACGGTTCTAAAGGCATTTTTCGGCACTTGTTCTAGGCGCTTGTTCTAATTGTTTGTTCTAGGCATTTTTACTCGGGGATACCAATTCGTTATTGGTGTCCCTTTGGTAATTTTTAGGCTGTTCTACCCATGGGTCTACTCAGACATTCACGATCTGCTTAGAACTCCTGCTGAGAAAGCGACGTAGCTTTTAGACAATGGCCATTTCTTGGGCAGAATTGCCATCAAACGATGACGACAAAAAAAATCTTAGGCATCACTCATTACATATTTTCTTAAGGCTCTCGGCTTGAGAAAAGCATCAGTAGGTTGATTCAGCGCGAATTTGGGGCATACTAACCCCAGGCGATACCCCCAGTGATCAACTTAGATTTACCTAAAAATCACTAGAACTTAAGACAGTTATCACAAATAATTCGCTCTATTTTCTTTAAGATAGAGTTGTCCGGAAAGTGATTGACCCCAAGGGAAGATCCCGGTTAGAAGGAGTCAAGTAATGATCACAACGTCTTACTCTGCAACCTTGATTTCCTAGTTCACAGCCTCATCCACTAACGCGCTCCAGAGGTGCCCTTATGTTTAAGCCAGTTGTTCTGCAAGATAATACCGAACGCTCCGTTTTTGCCCAATCGGCGATCGCTATGATCCTCTTTCTTTTGCTCGTGGCATTGCTGTAGTCAATCCCGATCGCTGCACACCCGATCGCTGCACAGTGCACTGTCCTGAACAAACAACCTTCCAGCCATACAGGTAGGAAGGAGTCGCTAGCCAGACATCTTCGCTAGCTATCTCAGTTAGAGATCTTAATTAGAGGTCTGAGTTAGAGATCTTAAGTTAGAGATCTTACCCACCTGTCGCAATGTTGCAGCCTGTTGCAGGAGCAAACCTAGGACAGAATGGAGTTAAAAATCCGAACTGAGTTCAGCATGGAGTCTGGATATGGCTTCTGGGCAGAGGGTGACAGTGCAAGGTTAGCTGTAGAGTTAAACCGTAGAGTTAAACCATAGGGTTAAACCGTAGAGTTACGCTATGGATTCATCCTGTAGAGTAATCCTGTAGAGTAATCCTATAGAGAAACACTAGCTTACATTGAGGGTGATACCAAGGGAAACTCTATACAAATATCTGAAATCAATGGTTGAGTAGTCACGTAATGAGATTTACTGAGAATCGTTTCTGAGTCAGATGCGAGATATCAGAAGCATGACGGATGGCATCGACTTTTTGTCATTCGATTTGTTGAGTGGGTATAGGCTCCTTTTTAGGGTTAACTGACGAAAAACAGTTCGAGTGAATGAAGCCTCCTGGGGATTTCCCCAGGAGGCTTCAGATTATGCAGCGATGGCTATGCGGCAATAGGTATGCGGTAATACCGGACTAGCGGACTAGGCCCCAACTGCTTCCTTGGCAGCGTAAAGCACCTCAGCGGTGATTTCTGAAAGACCCCGATCGCGGGCAAATTTCTCCGTATTGCGTTTGACCTTGCCCCGCACAAAGCCGGGAATTTTGTTCAGTTCTGCCAAGCCATCCTTACTCCAGTTCATCTCGGTATCACTGGATAAGCCTTTGGTAATGACTTCCTTGGTGTCGTGGCCACCAAAGATCTCCAACAGGTGATCTTCCATGCCTAGGGTGAAGGAATTGTAGATTAAATCCACCAATTGGTTCGTTCCTTCGTAGCCCAACATCGGCTTGTAACCGATCGGGAAGTTCTGCACATGGATCGGTGCTGAAATGACGCCGCAGGGAATATTTAAGCGTTTCCCCACATGGCGTTCCATTTGGGTACCAAAAATGGCTGCCGGTTCCACCCGAGCCACGGCATCGCCCACGACGGTATGGTCATCGGTGATGAGAATTTCGTCGCAGTATTCCGACACTTCATTGCGGAACCACGCTTCATCGTATTTGCAGAAGGTGCCCGCCCAGACGACGTGAATGCCCATTTCCCGCGCCAGAATTTTGGTAATCGCTGCTGCGTGGGTGGCATCACCGTAGACCACCGCTTTTTTGCCCGTCAGGTTTTGGCAGTCGATCGATCGAGAAAACCAAGCAGCTTGGGAAACAAAGCGGGTTTGCTCATCGATGAATTCTTCGTAATCCACAGCCACACCGCGATCGTTGAGTAGCTTTTGCACAGCCCGGATAAAGCGAGCCGTTTCCACTACCCCCATCGGCGTAATGTCGATACAGGGCATGCCAAAGGTTTGCTCTAAATACTGGGCGGTCATCGGCCCCAATTCACGGTAGGGCGCGATATTGAACCAGGCACGGGAGAGATTTTTCAATTCATGGACGGAAGCCCCATCGGGGATCACCGCATTGACCGTGATCCCAAGGTCTTTCATCAAGCGTTTGAGTTCTGTACAGTCGTGGTTGTTGTGAAAGGCGAGGGTGGAAATTCCCAAAATATTCACCGACGGTTCTGGGGTTTTGTCCGTTGGGAGTTCGCCTTTTTTGCGGGCCTTTTCCGTGTAGAACTCAACAATTTGGTGCAAGGTACGATCGGCGGCTTGCAGTTCGTTGACCCGATAGTGGTTCACATCCGCTAGCAGCACATCGCTCTTGGCATCGAGGCTCGCCCGCTCCACAAAGTTCTGCAAATCTTCTTGTAGGATGCTGGAAGTACAGGTTGGGGTCAGAACGATCAGATCGGGATGTTCTTCGCGATCCTTACGGGTGATGTTGTCCACCACTTTTTCCTGGGATCCCCGCGCCAACACATTACGATCGACCACACTGGCGGTCACTGGGGTGAAATTGCGATCGCGTTCCAGCATCGATCGCATCACGTTGAAATAATCATCGCCTAAGGGCGCATGCATAATTGCATGGACATTGTTAAACGAACTTGCCACCCGCAAGGTGCCGATGTGCGCGGGGCCTGCATACATCCAGTAGGCCAATTTCATAGAGTCTCTCCAAACTAAGCGCAGTGATGCTTCGGATCGAACGGGAGGTGCAGCGGCGCAACTTGGCAACGGGAATTCAACCCAAGATTTAACCCAAGATTCAACCCAGAATTCAACGCAATGGGAACAATGCAGTGAAGTTGAATGGAGTGGAGTTGAATGTGAAGTTGAATATAGCGAAGTTGAACGGAGCGAAGTTGAGCGCAGTAACGTTAGACGCAATGAAGCGGAAACCCGTCACTCTGCACGGCCTGTTCCTCTCTTATACCTTGCGATGTTTGACCGACTCAATTGTTGTGACACGAGACGAAACGATTCTTAGTGTTCTGTAACCGATCGCGGGGGCAAAACTCTCATCGGGGTGGGGCAGCCCTAACTTGATTGGGGTGAGGCAGCCCCTTAAATAAACCCCTCTAGCAACTGAGGGCGTAGAGGGGTTGTTTCACTTTCCGTTGCAGGAGGAAGAGTTCTTGAATGCCTTGATCAGCCAGATCCAAAATTTGATTGAGTTGGCGACGGCTAAAGCTGCCCGCTTCTGCGGTGCCTTGTACCTCAATGATCCCGCCTTCTTCGTTCATAACAATGTTGGAATCAATATCAGCGCGCACATCTTCCAAGTAATTTAGATCCAGAAAGGCTTCGTCATCAATCAATCCCACAGAAACAGCTGCCACTTGATGGATTAAGGGAGAGGTCTCTAGGATGTCACGGGTTAGCAAGGAGTCGATCGCGTCCTGGAGCGCCACGAATGCCCCCGTAATGGCCGTTGTGCGGGTGCCTCCATCGGCCTGCAACACATCCGCATCGACAATTAACGTCCGTTCCCCCAGTTTTTCCATGTCCAAGGTCGATCGCAAACTGCGACCGATCAGGCGTTGGATTTCCTGGGTGCGGCCCGATAGTTTCATAAATTCCCGATCGCAGCGATCGTGGGTGGCTCCGGGGAGCATCCGATATTCTGCTGTCAGCCACCCTTGACCTTTGCCTTCTAAAAACCGAGGAACTTTCTCCTGAATGCAAACGGTGCACAGCACGTGGGTATCTCCACACTTCGCTAGGACGGATCCCGCTGCATGTTTCGTAAAGCCTCGCTCAAAACTCACCGGACGAAGTTGATCGGGTTGCCGACCGTCAGGACGCTGCCAAACCATGCCCCATTCCTCAAAACGCTGGCAATAGGATAGCAGGGGAACTCCTCGACCTGCCGTAAAGGAGACATAAAAAATCCTGCGTCTTGGAAGGGGGGCGTTAGGTAGGCAGCTTATCCACGATCGCTTGGGTGACGGCTTCAATGGAGTGCTGCCCATCCACCCGGAGTAGCTTACCGCGCCATTCGTAATAATCCAGCATCGGCAGGGTGATTTCTTGGTGCAGGGCAATCCGCCGCTCGATCGCTTCGTGGTTATCGTCTTCGCGGGCGCGACTGAGCGATCGATGCAGCAAGAGATCTGGGGCAACCTCCAAGGAAACGGCAAAGGTGAGGCATTGATTCAAACTATCCAGTAAAAAGTCGAGTTCTTCTGCCTGAAACGCTGTGCGGGGATAGCCTTCTAAGATCCACCCCTGAGCCACATCGGGACGAAGCAACCGCATTTTGATATATTCAATCATCAACTCATCGGGCACCAATTCGCCCTTTTCCACATAGGTGCTGACGTTTTTGCCAATTTCAGTTTCCGCCGCGATCGCATCCCGGAGGACTTCGCCGGTGGAAACGACGGTGACAGCAAGCTGTTCGGCAAGGCGTTGGGCTTGGGTACTGCGACCGGAACCGGGGCCTCCCAGAATAATTAGGCGCATGGCGATCGCTCCTCTGACTACTGGACATAGGTTAGGGGTTGCATGACTATTTTATTCAGTCCCCTTCCAGATGATCCGCCGTGATTCTGCGAAAGATTTGGCCCATCCCGCTCTTGACAAGGCCGCTAGAATAATAAGTACAAGAGTTCTATTGACACTCCTCTGTATATAGTGTTTTATATCGCCAATAGGGTGACTCTCGCACTATATGTGTCTCACAGTGAGTCTTAATCTAGCGGCTTTCTAGACATCAGAAAGTATGAGGTTAAACCTACTCAGGATCCAAACATGGACTTGAAGTCATCCTTAAGCTTGTATCTGTCCTACCAACTTTTTCAGTTCTTTCAGTTCAGCCCCCTCGTTCTGTTCACCCTTGTCCTATGGTTTCTCAACTACAGCGTCCTGCCGTTGGTACCTCCCGATCGCTCAATCTGTCGATCGAGGGATTAGTTCAAGTCTTTACCTGTCCCCACCGCAGCTTTTTTACTAGTGTGATGGCGCAGGCGTTGCGCATTGCAGGTCAGGGAACGCCTGTGCTAGTGGTGCAGTTTATGAAAGGGGGCATCGGCCAGGGCTACGATCGACCGATGCAACTGGGGCAGCATCTTGACTGGGTGCGGTGTGGCATTACCCGTTGCCTGGATACGCCCCAAGTCAGCGAAGAGGAAGCCCGCGCATTGATTGACCTGTGGCAATACACCAAACGCATGGTCTATGACGAGCAGTATGACCTGGTGGTGTTGGACGAGCTGAGTGTGGCGATGCAGTTTGGCCTGATTCCGCCGATGGAAGTGTTGGATTTCATTCGCAAGCGGCCTAAGCATGTGGATGTGATTCTAACGGGGCCAGATATGCCGGAGGTGATTTTGGATGTGGCGGATCAAATTACGGAACTCCGTCGCAGTCATCAACCCTAGGGTTTGGGCTTGAGGGGAATCATTTCGTCCAGAGTGCGCTACTAAATCGTTTACTATTTGCTGGGTTACTCCAGTGTTAACCGATCGACCTTATCTACATTCGACCTTGTCTACAGAACATGATTAAGAACGACACTTGGATTCAGGAAATGGCGGCAGAGGGCATGATTGAGCCGTTTGAGCCGCAGTTGGTGCGCCGTGTTGAAGGGAATCCTGTCATTTCCTACGGCTTGAGCAGTTACGGTTATGATTTGCGTCTCTCGCCCAATGAGTTTCGTATTTTCCGCCATGTTCCGGGTACTGTTGTCGATCCGAAAAATTTTAATCCTGAAAATCTTGAGCCAGCCAAGCTACACAAAGATGAGCAGGGTGAATTTTTCATCTTACCTGCCCATTCCTATGGTTTAGGCGTTGCCTTGGAGCGCATTGCGGTTCCTGATAATGTAACTGTGATTTGCATTGGTAAATCTACTTATGCTCGCATTGGCTTAATTGCTAACTTAACGCCTGCTGAGGCTGGTTGGCGTGGGCATTTGACGTTGGAATTTTCCAATTCTTCTAGCGCGGATTGCCGGATTTATGCCAGTGAGGGAATTGTGCAGTTGTTGTTCTTTGAGGGTGCGCCCTGTGCGGTGAGTTATCAAACTCGCAATGGGAAGTACCAGGATCAGTTGCAGCAAGTGACCCTAGCTCGGGTGTAGGGGGGCGTTACCCATTTAATACCCAATTAATTTGTGATTGCCACACATAACGATCCCCCTAAATCCCCCTTAATAAGGGGGACTTTGAGAAAATTTAGTCAAATCCCCCCCTTATTAAGGGGGGTTAGGGGGGATCGGATCTGTAGCAGTAGTAAATCAATTTGGTATAGCCCTAGAAGTTGGGAAGACAAGTTTGTCCGTGGAAGTGTGATTCTTGAAGTTTGTGACGATCGCAGTTTTCTCCTTGGGAAAGCGCGATCGTTTTTCTTTGCGATGCTATGACAGCAGGGACAGTGCGATTAAAAGTCTGGTTCATCGGATAAACTTTCGATCAGTAAGTCTACTTGACCTTGCCGATCGGCTAAAAAGCGATCGCATTCCTTCAAACGTTCGACTGCGACGGTAAACTGATCGAAGACCTCTGCCAAGTCCAAATCCCCCGATTCGATCAGCGCTAAAATTTCTTCAACTTGGCTGACCGTTGCTTCGTAGTTCCAATTGTTTGGGAGCGTTTCCGTTTTGCTCTTCCGCTTGGTTACCATGCTGTCCTCCGCAATCACTGATTTGAACGTTGACTCAGGTTGAATGTTTGGTTAACACTTCTGGTTAATGATTGGTTGAATCATTCTGTTGAATGCTCTGTTACTGCGTCCGATGGGATTTCGGTAATTTGGGCAACCATGGAACCCTGGGCTAATTTGATTGCGATCGATTGGCCCACCTGTACCTGTTGACTCGATCGGACAATTTGGCCTTCTGATCGCACCACGGCATAACCACGTTTGAGAACCGCATTGGGATCTAGGGTGATTAACTTTTCTTTTAACAATTTCTGGTGCTGTTGAGCCTGTTGTAATTGCTGCTGGATAGATTGCATCAACTGCTTTTTGAGCCAATGGAGGCGCTGTTGTTCCTGGTGCAATTGCCGATCGGGTCGGACGCGGGTTAAGCGATCGCGCAAGCGCATTAAACGAATCTGTTGATCGGCGATCGCGGCTTCCATGGCATCCCGTAACGCCTGTACCCGATCGAGATGGGCGATCGCCAAATCCGCTAAACAGGGTACCGCCACTTCCGCCGCTGCCGTGGGCGTGTGGGCAAAATAATCCGCTGCCAAATCCGCCAGCGACTCATCCCGTTCATGGCCAATCCCAGAAATTACCGGGATCTTGCACAGCGCCACGGCCCGCACCACCCACTCATCATTAAAGCAAGCCAAATCCTCCGCTGCACCGCCCCCCCGCGCCAAAATCACCACCTCCGCCCGCCCATCGGTTTCCACCCGATCGATCGCGGCGGCGATCGACGCGGGAGCCGTTTCCCCCTGCACGATCGCCGGAGAGAGCAACACCTGCAAACCAGGATACCGATGCCGCAACGTTTTTTGGATATCGCCCCAGGCGGCTGCGTTGGGAGAGGTGACCACGGCGATCGTTTGGGGATGGCTGGGCAGGGGGCGTTTCCGATCGGGATCAAAGAGGCCCTCCGCTGCGAGGCGATCGTAGAGTTGCCGGAAGCGCAGTGCTTGCAGTCCCGCCCCTGCTGGCAAAATTTGATAGACCTGAAGTTGATAGCGGCTCTGCTGAATATAGGTTTTAACTTCACCGAGGGCGATCACCTGTTCCCCCGCACTAGGCAGGGTTTTCAGGCGATGGGCATAGCTGTTCCAAGCCACACAAAGCAGCGATTGCTTGCCAACGGGATCCTGCAAGGTGAAGTGAATGCCCTTCGCACTTTGACTAACGCTAGAGACTTCCCCCAGCACCCAAATTTGCCGTAAATTCGGATCCAGTTCCAGGGACTCCTTAATATAAGTCGCCACGCCTGCTACCGTCAGCGTCCCCTGGGGAAATCCGGAGTCCGCCTCGTCGAGGGAATCTAGGTGCGATCGTAGGTCATCCAACATAGACAAGCCCTTACAGAACAAGACTGAGGCAACAAACGAATTTACAGAACTTGAGACAGGCGCACCGCTGATTGTAGAGCGTTTCTAAGGAGAACCTTGCCCGTAGACAGCATTGTAAAACGCTTCGGGACGGAAATCCGCGATCGCCGCCAGCAAAATAATAAATTTGTTCTACTCAATCCGGTTTTTATGATATATTTGTTCTATCAGTAAACTTCTGTGTTATAAGAGGTGGGTGAGAACCTTGGCTAAAGAATCGCTAGACTGGGATATGCCATTGGCAGACGCGCCAAGCTCCAAAAATCCTACACGTTCAAAGGATAGTTCACGAATGCCGCCCAAAGCATCCTCCTCGGATAACGCCGCCGATAAGGCAAATGCTGATAAGCAAAAAGCCCTCAATTTAGTCCTGGGGCAAATTGAACGCAACTTTGGTAAGGGCAGCATCATGCGCCTCGGTGATGCCACCCGCATGAAAGTGGAAACCATCCCCAGTGGGGCGCTGACCCTGGATTTGGCCCTGGGGGGCGGAATGCCCAAGGGTCGAGTAATTGAAATTTACGGGCCAGAAAGTTCCGGTAAGACAACGGTGGCGCTCCATGCCGTTGCGGAAGTGCAGAAACAGGGAGGCATCGCAGCCTTTGTGGATGCAGAGCACGCCCTTGATCCGACCTATGCCGCCAATCTGGGCGTAGACATTGATAACCTGCTCGTTTCCCAGCCCGATACCGGGGAAGCCGCCTTGGAAATTGTCGATCAACTGGTGCGATCGGCGGCGGTGGATATTGTCGTCATCGACTCGGTGGCGGCCTTGGTACCCCGGGCAGAAATTGAAGGGGAAATGGGTGACTCCCACGTAGGTCTGCAAGCGCGGTTGATGAGCCAAGCGCTACGGAAAATTACGGGGAACATTGGGAAGTCCGGCTGTACGGTTGTCTTCCTGAACCAATTGCGCCAAAAAATCGGGGTCACCTACGGTAGCCCAGAAACCACGACGGGCGGCCAAGCGCTGAAATACTACGCTTCGGTGCGGTTAGACATTCGCCGGATTCAAACCCTGAAGAAGGGCAACGAAGAATTTGGGATTCGGGCGAAGGTAAAGGTTGCCAAGAATAAAGTTGCGCCACCCTTCCGAATTGCCGAGTTTGATGTGATTTTCGGGAAGGGAATTTCCACGCTGGGTTGCTTGGTGGATCTGGCGGAAGAAACCAACGTCATTTCCCGCAAGGGTGCTTGGTACAGCTACAACGGCGACAACATCAGCCAAGGCCGTGACAATGCGATTAAATACCTAGAAGAAAAGCCTGAACTAGCCCAGGAAATTGAAAAGCTGGTACGGGAAAAACTGGAGATGGGCGCACAGGTATCGGCGAATACGGTGGGTCATGCCGAGCCGGAGGATGAAGAGGATGATTTTGATCCGGAGGCTGATCAATAGGACATTGGGTGGTCGCTTACGGTTTAACGTTTGTTTCCGCTAGATAGGGTAAAAGGGTTCACGATCGTGAACCCTTTTTCGTAGGACGTTTCATAGATTGTTGAGTGTAGCGGGTGTGCGAAAGGACTCTGTTCTCTGCTTAGGCTGGATCGCCTCGTCAATGGATTCTAATTAATACTTCAATACGAATTAATATTCCAGCACGAAGGTCTGGTAATCCGATCGATTCAGGACAGGGAGGTGTAAAGCGGGCTTGGACTCTGTACGGGTGGACTCAGGACTGGTCACCGCACTGGCAGACAAGGCGGTAGACAAGGCTGACTGCTCCAATTCCACGGCTTTCTGGGCCAACTGTTCCAGCCGCTGCTCGATCTGGAGGCGACGCTGTTCGATCGTGGCCAGTTCGTTTTCTAGGCGGCTTTTTTCGATCGCCATTTTGTACAGATCCAGGTATTGACTCGCCTCGGTTTTGGGACGGGGCATAGTGCTGATTTTGGAATGGATGGCATGGGGGGGACGTCGCATGCAAAGGGTCTCCTAAAAGGTCAGTTTTAGAATTCCCCCTGTAGAGTGATTTATCACGTTTTGAGAAAATAAATTTCTAAAATGGTGGCAGAAAGATTGCACATCCGTGTCGTAATTCAAGTCGTAATTCAAGTCGTAATTCAAGCAGTGAACCAGGTATGGCCAGAACACGATCGCAGACAGTTTCGTTTTACTCACTCAAATGGGTTAGACGACTTTTTGGGAATGGGTTGACGGTTGGTCAGGTAGCCGTGGGACAAGTGGGGCGTGGGCGCACTGTTGGCCTCATTTGTCTACTGGGTGGATGCTTCAGCAGCATTGGTGTAGATGCCGCGATCGCAACTTCCCGGCGACCGCAACTTCCGAATGCATCCCAAGCGAAAGCCATTTGTGCAGCGAGTCCCTTGTTGCTGGAAGTGAATCCTTTGGCGGCGGATGCTTGGCCGAAATACGACCCGTCGGTACAGTTATTTGACTTGCCAAAAACGCCTGCCGCCTTCTATGAAATAGCCCAGAACTCCTATGATTCAGATATCCGGCTAGCTGCGATCAGTCGCGCGATCGAACTGGCTCCCAACTATGTCGATGCGTACCAGCAGCGGGGCTGGCTGAGGCAGCGAGATTTTAGAGATTTTGCGAGTGCGATCGCGGACTACCGCCGGGTGTTGGAACTGGAGCCGGAGCATGAGGAAGTTCAGGTGCGTCTGGTGCAGAGTCTGGAAGGATTAGGAAACTGGAAAGGCGCGATCGCGGAGTACGATCGCCTCGTTGCTAAACGTCCCAACGGTTTTGAATATCGGCTCCACCGCGCCTATGCTTACCAGCAACTCCAAAATTGGCAAAGCGCGATTCAGGACTACACCCAAGCCATTAAATTGGTGGGCAAAAAACAAAGCAATGACAAAAATTGGGCGTTTTTGCTAGGTTGGGTCAATACGGATCTCCATAAGCTTTATATGGATCGGGGGAATTTGTATGCCTTAGCCAATCAACGATCGCAGGCTTTAGCGGACTACGATCGGGCGCTCAACAGTACCTCTTCACGCTTCGAAAAGTCTGATATTTATAAGCAGCGCTGTAAGTTGCACGTTGCGTTAGGGGATGTGTCCCAAGCCAAAGCCGACGCTCGACAAGCTGAGTGGTATCTGACCCAAGGCAAGCCGTTGGCACAAGTTTCTGCGAACTTTCCTCTACCCAAAACGGGCGTCCAAGTTGAAATTCCTACGATGAAGCTGGCTGAAACAGCCCCCGAATTGATTCGGGTGGGTTTGGATTTATGGGTACGCAATCAAGAGAGTGATTTCTTGGAGGCAGCGGTTACTAAGGATCCTAACTATGCGCCTGCCTACTATCATCGGGGTAGCCAGCGGCTCAAAGCGGGACGGGTGGATGGGGCGATCGCGGATTTTGACAAAGCTATTCAACTCAATCCCAAGTTTTCTTTGGCCTATCAAGCGAGGGGATCTGCTTATTTAAAGCAGCAAAAGTTTGATAGCGCGATCGCGGATTTCAACCAAGTTTTGGACGTTGATCCGAATTTTTCCCTGGCGTTAATCGATCGTGCCCAAGCCTATCAACAAACAAAACAAATGGCAGCGGCAATGCAAGATTTAAATCGGGCGATCGCGGTCGATCCGTTTTCGGAGCTTGCGTTGAGCGATCGGGCAGAACTGCGCGAAGCCACGGGGGATTTGGCAGGTTCGCTAACGGATAACCGTCGGGTGAAGCAGTTACAACGACGCTGGTTCAACCTAGCAAATCGTTGGTCTTTGCCTGCCCGCCTGCCGGAGCGCAGAAAACGATAGGCCATCGGCCATCATCTGTCCAAAGTGGGGGAGCCTCTGCCCCATCACGCCAGCACAACGTAGACAAAGTTCTGGAATGGTGATGATCAGTAACGAAAAACTACATTTTCAAACTTCAGGAAATCAACAGGCTACAACTGAATTTATCCTCCATCATCCCTGAATTTTTCGCGTTGCTGCTGCGTGACTTTGCCCTATGGAAATCGCCTCTCCCGTCATTCTTCTCATCCATGGTTTGCCGTTCAGATGGATAGTTACGATCGTGCTTGGGGCTACTGTACTCACTGGAGGTTGCTCAATCCTCGATCGTGGACAATCTGCGCTCAATCCTAAACCTCAAGCTACGGCCCTTGCAGATCCTCAAACGAAAGCACAAACTTCAACACAGGTTAAAACGCAAGCTAAAACGCAGGCTAAACAGCAGGTCAAAACGCAAGCTAAAGCGGCCCCGCTCAGTCCGGCCCAAAGTAAAGCGATGGCTTTTAATAATCAAGGGGTTGGTAAAATTGCCAACGCTAATTATCAAGGAGCCATTCAAGATTTGAATCAAGCGATCAAATGGAATTCCAAACTTGCAGAAGCTTACTTGAACAGAGGCATTGCTTATTCTAGTCTAGACAATTCGACGGCAGCCTTCAAAGACTTTAACGCAGCGATCAAACTAAACCGTACCTTCGCCTTGGCCTATCTCAACCGGGCGGATGAATATGTCAAATGGGGCAACCGAACCCAGGCAATCGCGGATCTTCGTAAAGCTACTGATCTGTTAACGAAACAGGGGGATTCAGCCAATGCTCAGGTGGCCAAAGCCAGTCTCCAGCAATTAGAGAATCCGAATGCAGAGAATTCTAATGCATCCACGCTCCTAGCTTCAGCCAGCGATTCCACCCCATCCATGCCCCGATCGGCTGAACTGACCTTGGTTCAACATCTCAACAAGATCAATGCAAAGATGTATGGAACCTATTGGTGCTCTGCTTGTAACTGGCAGAAAGAACTGTTTCGGGAAGGCCGCCATCAATTTAATTACATCGAATGTGATCCGAGGGGGACAACACCCCAACCCGATCGGTGTGATGCTGCGGGAATTGAAGCCTATCCCACCTGGGAAATTAATGGGGAATACCGTCGAGGAGGCTTGTCTCTGGAGGAATTAGCGGATTTGTCGGGATATCAAGGCCCGCGCAATTTTAGTGAATAGCCTGCTCAGCTTGAATGATTTCCAGCTTGAATAATTTTAATCTTTACTCAGTTCTGGCTCCACAATGGCAAAAAAGTTCCTGATATTGCTGCTGTTCGGCTTGGGCAGTTTCCTGTCAGTGATGGTGGTTCACTGGCTTAGCCAAAGTCCCTTGGCGAGAAGTTTTGACGGATTGGTGAACGGTTTGGCAATGCAATATCGCCTGTGGTTTCGCCAGCAGCAAGCCCATGGTTTACCGACGCTCATCAGCCTCTCTTTTGTGGGGGGATTGGTGGCCAGCATTTCGCCCTGTATTTTATCGTTACTTCCAGTCAATCTGAGTTACATTGGCACTCGCAATATTCAATCCCGTTGGGATGCATTTGCAAAGGCAGGATTTTTTGTGTTGGGAGTTGTAACGATTCTCAGCCTATTTGGTGTTTTCTCTTCCCTTGCAGGGTTTGTTTCAATTAAGTTCACAGGTTACTTTCAGCTTGGGGTGGGTCTGCTGATTATTCTGATGGGGTTGAGTTTAGCGAATATCATTCATCTGCCCCAATTCCCGAGATTATTTGCAGATAGTATGACTCCGCGTCAGACGATCGATCGACCTTGGTTGCAGGCGTTGTTCACAGGCCCCTATGGGGTTGGGCTGACCTTTGCCTTGATCAGTTCTCCCTGCACCAAATAACAAACCTTTGTTTGTCTACTATGAAAGTAAAGTTTCATTTCCGATTCTGTTTTTTTATCCAGAATCAAATTTTGGTGGAGAAAATCTGACAGAACCAAATTATAAAAAACTTAATAAATCAATTCAGTTCCAAAATAAAAATAATTTAATGTTATTTCCTCCCATTCCCTATGGAGTAAACGAAGACAATCTAGAAAGTTTAGAAGAGGGCAGTAATCCCCCAAGTAAACCTTCGCTCATCCATTGGTTTGGAACAGACGATCGTGGTAGAGATGTGTTTACAAGAATTATTTATGGCTATAGGCTTGCTATGACCTTTAGTTTAATACTTGTATTTTTGGAAATCATTCTTGCATCCATTATTGGCGGAATTCAGGGATATTTTGTAGGCAGACTCGATTTAATTTTACAACGAATCATCGAAATTTTATCTGCAATTCCATTTTTGTACTTAATTTTAATTATGGGAGCATTTTTTGGTCGTAGTTTTATGGTGCTCCTCGTAACATATGGCGCGCTCAGTTGGATTGGTTTAAGTTACTATATGCGAGGTGAATTTTTAAAACTTCGAAGCCAACAATTTGTTGATGCTGCTAAAACTTTAGGAGCAAGTTCCACATCCATTATTTTGAAACACCTATTGCCAAATGCGTTAACCCCACTGGTTACTTTTTTGCCATTTATACTTGTCTCCGCAATTTCAGTTTTATCTGCCTTAGACTTTTTAGGATATGGAATTCCGGCTCCGAATCCTTCTTGGGGGGAACTCATTGGCCAAGGAAGAGAACGACTAACCACTTGGTGGCTTATCACCTTTCCTTCCCTTGCTTTATTTTTTACAATCCTACTTTCAGGTTTCGTCGGAGAAGGTCTGCGAGATGCATTTGATCCCAAGGAAAAGGTAAGTTACGAATGAACCTTACCATCTCATTATTAACAGTAAATAATTTGTCTGTGACTTTACAAAGTGAAGGTAGATCGCTTCCCATCATTTCAAATATTAATTTTTATA